>CAXMPE010000217.1:0-6415 GCA_964195245.1 uncultured Verrucomicrobiales bacterium
ATTATCAACAACACTGGCGGGATGAGGGAGCCAAGCATGGTGGCTCTTGCTGCTGCCAACGACGTTGCTGCCGTAGCCATGTACCTGGAGGGCAGCACTCCGCTGTCGGTGGGGGATCTCACGTTCAGCCAAGACAAGGCCTCGGAGGTAGCCCGCCTACTGGGACAGCGAATCGCTGAGTTGGCAGAACTAGGCGTCGATCAGATCATCAGTGACCCAGGTATAGGTATCTCGTACACGTCGGACTATCGCAAATACACGGAGCAGCAGTTGCAGATGGTGAGGGGTATCCCCATCCTCAGAACGGCGGGTAAGCCGGTGCTCCTCCCGGTGCCTCGCAAGCAAGAGCCGGCGCGGGTGGCCGCATTTACTGCCATGGCGCTGGAGTACGGCGCCGACATCATCAGAGTCCACGATGTGGAAGCCGCATGTGACCTGGTGCAGCTGTTTGGGAGAGCGGCATGAGCATCGCCTACCTGACATCAGCCAGAGATGACCAAGGCTCCTGGTTCCAACTTGAGGCTCGGGCCAAGGAGATCGTTGCCGACGCTGTCGTGGCCACCACTCAGATACAGCGCGTGTACGTTCCGGACAAGGGGTCCGGCGGGGAAGGCACCTCTCCGCTACGGCCTGAGGTAGGAACCATCATCCCGGCTTTGCAATCCTTCTCTCTGTTTGGCGATCAGCAGGTGGTGGAGTTGATCGATCCCCAGAACCTTCTGAAAGCTGAAGCCGATGCGATCGCGGGCCTTGTTGCCAACATGGACACCGAGCTAGTGCTGCTGGTCGTGATGGCCAAAGGCAAGACTCCAGCTGTGCTCGATAAGGCGTTGATGGCTGCTGGGGCAGAGAAAGAGGATTTCCGACAGGTTCGACAACGCGATGCCGCTGGTTGGTTGACCAGTGAAGCGAGGCGGCGCCGAATCGGGATGCCGGCCGAAGTAAGAGACGAACTCTTCAAAGTGTTCGGGACTGATCTGGCCGCTATCTCATCGGCGCTCGACCAGTTGGACGGGACTGAGGTGACGCTCGAAGCGGTAAAAGGTAGATTCAAGAATCGACCTGATCTCGCCCCTTGGGACCTGACTGATGCGATGGATCAAGGCGATGTGGCGGGATCTCTGCGCTTGCTCTCAGACTATCTGATTCACAGCCACCCACTCCAACTTGTGGGCTTTCTCGAACGCGATCTACGCCGGAAGTCTTTGGCTCTGTCGGCAGATTCGTTGGCTCAATTCGCTGAATGGGAGGGCGCTCGGCCAGACAACTTTGCAATCAAAAAGATCTACACCAAGGCCCGGACGCTGAATCACGAAAATCTGGCCAAGGCCTTGGCGACTCTCGAAAAGGTCGACGGAGCGCTCAAGCAAGCGCCAGAAGCGACCCACCTGGTGATGTTGGAACGTCTAGTGGTGGCGTTCTGCTTCTGGTACAGGTAAGACCAACCTGGACCTAGACCTAAACCTGAACTCACCCATTGCCTCTCAAGACTGGTTGTTCGCTCGGATGGGGCTGGTTTTGGGTTAGTTCTAGTTCTAGTTCTAGTTCTAGTTCTAGTTGCGGGTGCGGAGCAGCCGCTGGGGTCGCCTTATCCGCCCTAGTTAGAGGCTTGGTTGACCTTGCGCGCAATGGCCGACTTGCGTCGTGCAGCAGTGTTCTTCTTGAGAAGACCCTTGCTGACGGCAATGTCGATCTGACGCTGAGCGATCCGGCCTAGTTCTGGAGCGTTTTCGGCGCCAGCTTCAGCTGCGGCAAACGCAGCTGCGATACGTGTTCTGAGTTCTGAACGGACAGCACGGTTACGTGCGTTGAGAACCAGCGTCTGACGGTTGCGCTTCTTTTGTGACTTGATGTTGGCCATGTGGCGGTAAGACTTTCCTGCTTAAAGAGTGGAACGTGGCAGCGCGCCAACCAATAGTCGGCGCGGCCAAGGGAAGTTTAACACCCAGCCATCGACAACGGCTAGTTGAGAGGCTGGTAGCAATGAGGGTCCGGCCAGAAACCAACTACGATTCTGGTGCCCATCTTCGCCGAAAGCCGCATGACCGCAACCTCGCGTATTCGTAACTTCTCAATCATTGCCCATATCGACCATGGCAAGTCGACGTTGGCCGACCGACTCCTGGAACGAACCGGAGCGGTGAGCGGGCGCGATATGAAAGAGCAGCTCTTGGACTCGATGGACATCGAGAGAGAGCGGGGCATAACGATCAAGGCTCAGGCGGTCAGGATCAAGTACGAAGCCCAGGATGGAGAGGAGTACAACCTCAACCTGATCGACACGCCCGGTCACGTTGACTTCTCCTATGAGGTGGCCCGCTCCATGGCTGCTTGTGAAGGTGCGTTGCTCTTAGTCGACGCCTCCCAAGGCGTGCAGGCCCAGACGCTGGCGAACGCATATCTTGCCATCGAGGCCGGTCTCGAGGTCATCCCGATCCTCAACAAGATTGACCTTCCCGCGGCTGAGCCTGAAAAGAGAGCCAAAGAGATCGCAGCGGTCATTGGGGGAGATCCCGAAGACGTATTGATGGTTTCGGCCAAGACGGGCGAGGGGACGACCGAACTGTTGGAACGCATTGTGCGTGACATCCCGGCCCCGGTGGGGAAGGAAACTGACCCGCTACGAGCGTTGGTGTTCGACTCCTACTTCGATGCGTATCGAGGTGTTGTCTGCTCCATCCGAGTCATGGACGGCGTACTCAAGAAGGACGATTCGGCGCTCTTTATCGCGACCAACAGCGTCCATGATGTGTCTGAGATCGGTGTACTGACGCCGAAGCCGACCCCCATATCGAGCCTTGGTCCCGGCGAGTCAGGCTATCTAGTAACCGGAGTCAAGGAGATCGACAAGATTCGTGTCGGCGACACAGTGACGCTCGCAAGAAACGAAGGAGTCATGGCGCTTGAGGGATACGAGGAACCGAGGCCAATGGTGTTCTCGGGGCTCTTCCCTAGTGACGGAGATGACTTTGAACGTCTGCGTGAAGCCCTCGAGAAGTTGCAGCTCAACGACTCGTCGTTGCAGTGGCAGCCAGAAACGTCCAAGGCCCTCGGCTTCGGGTTCAGAGTGGGATTCCTCGGCCTCTTGCACATGGAGATCGTTCGCGAGCGCCTTGAGCGGGAGTACGACCTAGACCTTGTGGCCACAGCTCCTTCGGTCGCTTATCAAGTGACCATGAATGACGACACGGTGCGAGAGGTGCGCTCGCCGCAAGACCTTCCGGACCCATCTGAGCGAAAGGTGCTCTCAGAGCCGTATGTGCGGACCATGATCGTGGTGCCGTCTGAGTTCACAGGGACTGTGATGGAGCTTATGCAAAGCAGGCGAGGAGTGATGATCTCGATGAACTACCTGACCGCTGAGCGGCTCGAGATCTCGTACGACGTCCCGCTCGCTGAGGTTGTGTTCGACTTCTTTGACACTCTCAAGTCGAGAACCAGGGGCTTTGCCTCTTTTGACTACGAGCCAATTGATTACCGAGAGTCCGACTTGGTGAGAGTCGACGTTCTGCTCGGTGGGGATCCGGTCGACGCATTCTCCACTGTTACTCACCGCGACAAAGCGTACGAGTACGGCCGGGCGATGGCGGAGAAGCTCAGGGAGCTCATTCCTCGGCAATTGTTCGATGTGGCGATTCAGGCTGCGATCGGATCGCGGATCATCGCTCGAGAGACAGTTCGGGCGCTGCGCAAGGACGTAACCGCCAAGTGTTACGGCGGTGATATCACGCGGAAGAAGAAGCTGCTTGCCAAGCAGAAGGAAGGCAAGAAGCGGATGAAGATGGTTGGCGCCGTCGAGGTGCCCCAAGATGCGTTTGTCGCTGCACTACGGGTGGACACGGACCAAGGCGGCAAATGATGCCTCACCGGCTCGCCGGTGTCGGTGCTCCGCCTTCGGCGTATGTTCACATCCCTTTCTGTCACAGGGTCTGCCCGTACTGTGACTTTGCCGTTGTTGCAGGACGGTTTTCTGACGTTGAGCGATACGCTTCGATGGTCGTCCGCGAGATTGAGCGATCCAACGCTTGGCAGCCTTTGGGTGCAGTGTTCATCGGTGGTGGAACCCCCTCGGCGATGGATCCGAAAGTAATCCATCGCCTACTAGCCACGTTGGAAGCGAAGCACGGTTTCCTAGAAGGCGCAGAGATCACGCTTGAGTCCAACCCGGAGGACTGGAGCCCTGAGAAGGCTGAGGGCATGCTCGGTGCCGGCATCACTCGCCTTTCAATCGGTGCTCAGTCCTTTGACCCAGTTGTTCTGTCAGCCTTGGGGAGACAGCACGGCCCCGAGGACGTAGCCAAAGCAGTATCGGTCTCCAGGAGTGCGGGTTTCAACTCAATTAGCCTCGATCTCATCTTTGGTCACCCCGCCGAAACAGCGTCGTCGTGGGCCGATACGTTGAGGCGAGCTACGGGTCTGGCTCCAGATCACGTCTCGGCCTATGCGCTAACTGTTGAGCGTGGTACCCAACTTTCAAGAGAAGTGAACGCAGGAGCCCCCGCTCCCGATGATGATGTTCAGGCTGATCGGTATGAAGCAGCTCTAGACGCGATGGCCGCGGCCGGGTTGGAGCGGTATGAAGTGTCGAACTTTGCACTGATTGGACAGGAGTGTCGATACAACCGGCGAGTATGGGCGCACGGTTCCTACGAGGCCTACGGCCTTGGAGCTCACGGCTACCGAGAGGGTGTCCGCTTCCGAAACGTGAGGGCGTTGGACGCCTATCTGGCCCGGTTAGAAGCAGGAGAGTCCCCACGAGCAGGTGAGGAGGAACTAGAGGGCTGGCCCCTGGAACTAGAGAGATTGATGGTGGGCCTGCGCAGAATCGAGGGCGTCGAACTTGGCACTGGCGGCGCGGCTTTCCTAGCTTCGGAAGAAGGCCAGCGCTTGGTGCAAGCCGAAGTGGTAGCCCAAGAGGGAAACCGCTTAGTGGTTAGCAACCCCCTTCTGACCGACTCAGTACTGAGAGCAGTCCTGACTCTTCCAGAAGCCAAGGACTACAGCAACAACTAACTCCTACGGTTGTTGGCCTAGGTCCAAATCTTGGGTCTAGGTCTAGGTATAGGTTTGGGTTTTGTCCTGATACTCTTGAGGCATGCTTGATGAGCGACGTTCAGTGGTCCTCGGAGCCCTGATAGAGGAGTACATAGGAGTTGGGGAACCAGTGAGCTCCCGCGCTGTCCTGGAGCGAAGCGGGCTAAGCGTCTCCTCGGCAACCATACGCAACGACCTAGCTTCGCTCGAACGTGATGGGTACGCCATGCAGCCGCACACTTCGGCTGGGCGTGTTCCAACCGGTTCGGCCTACCGCTACTACGTGGATCATCTCTCTCCGGTCGCGCTCCGGTCTGTCACCCGTGTCCGGATCCACAAGTTTTTCGACTCGGTGCACACTGAACTCTCTCGCCTGCTGAAAGCCACCACAGGCCTGCTGTCGGAGGTCACCCACTATCCCGCAATCGTTATCGGGCCTGGCCTCGATGGGGAGAGCATTCGGGGGATCCATTGTGTACCGGTTGCCCCCAAGACAGTGATGGTGGTGCTTGTGGGCGGTTCGGGGCAGGTAGCTCAAGAGGTGGTGTCCTTGCAGCATTCGGTGAAAGGCTCAGATGTCGGTCAGGCTGAGGAGTTGCTGGCGGCAGCCGTCGAAGGAAGAGTTCAGGATCCAGATGTCGCAGGGGCTCCCCCCCAGGTGGCCGAGTTAGTCCACCGAGTCTGGGGACTCACCAAAGAAAGTGAGCGAGGTACCCGCGATATCTATGTCTCAGGTACGGCGACTGCCGGAGACGCCTGGGACGATGTGCGTTCGGTGAACTCGGTGCTGGAGGTCTTAGAACGTGAAGCCATGCTGCTGAGCATCTTGGCTAGGGCAAACGCTGGAACGCTCATTCAGATCGGTGAGGATGTGTCGGCGGGCGCGGATCTAGCCGTGGTCTCAACTCGGTACGCTCTTGGTGGCGAAGATGCAGGGGCTGTTGGTGTCATCGGTCCCATGCGGATGGACTACGGACGTACCATCTCGGTGGTGGAGGAAGTGTCCGAAGTATTGGCCGGACTCCTCGGAACTCCACCGACCACCTAACCTACGTTCTTCATGGCTGACGACTACTACCAGACTTTGGGTGTCGAGCGAGATGCGGACACCGCCACAATAAAAAAAGCGTTTCGGCAATTAGCGCGCGAGACCCATCCCGACGCGAATCCGGACGATCCGTCCGCGGAGAAGAGATTTCGTGCAGTCGCCGAAGCGTACGACGTGCTGTCGGACCCAGATAAGCGTGCCCGGTACGATCGCGGTGGAGACATCGGCGATCTAGGCAGCATGTTTGGCAGCAGTCTTGATGACTTGCTGCGGGGCGTGTTTGGCGATGGCGGCCTGTTTGGTGCAGCTTCGAGGGGGGCTAATCGCCAACGT
>CAXMPE010000218.1:0-1972 GCA_964195245.1 uncultured Verrucomicrobiales bacterium
GCCGCCTCAGCCGCCCGAAAGTTGTCCACGTAGACTTGCTCAGCCATTACAAAATCCTTGTCATTTCGAATCCCGGAGATACGAGGCTACTGCACAACTCGAATGAACCACAACCCGCCCATAACCGGCAATATCGAGCACCTCAGACAAGCGAATCGAGTGGCCTAATACCGCTCTATATGTGCCGTTATGTGCGGCTAGGGCGTACCGAGACGCTGATCGCCTCCAAGCGGTAATCATCCTCGATCCACGGAACCGACCCGGCGAGCTTTCGCCGAGTAGCCTCCGAGTGGGTTAGGAAAGGAGGAGTCCTCATGAACTCCGTCTCTTGGAAGCAGGTGACCGGGTGGTCCGGGGTCGCCTTCGTCGTGACGTTTCTGGTGATGGTCGTCTTTGCTGGCGGTTCTGGTCCAGTTCTGGCTGATTCGGCAGCCGACGTTCGCGAATTCTTCGAGGATGAGGAAGCCGCAGTTGCCTTGTCAACGTGGGGCGCAGCGTTGGCGTTTTTGCTCTTCCTTCTCTTGTTTGCGTCAGGGTTGCGGAGCCTCCTCGGACCGGCCGACGCCCCCAATGAAGGGGTGTGGTCGAGGTTGTCGTTTGCGGGCGCGGTCGCGACGGTCGCCATCGGCGGTGCCGGATCGGCTTTCTGGGCGGTCCTCGGCCAAGAAGACGTACTCGCAGCGGCATCCGATGAGACTGTGAAGACCCTGGCCGCCTTCGACTCGGTTGTCTTCACAGCGATTCTCCCTTGGGGCATGGCAGTGTTTCTGTTGGGAGCTTCGGTCGTGATTCTCCAGAGTGAAGTCATGGCCAAATGGCTCGGGTGGCTCGGACTCTTGGTAACTCTCCTGTTCGTGATAGGCACTTTGTGGCCGTTCACCGGAGACGACGAGAGCTTCTTAGGCCTGCTCGTGTTTATCGGGTTCATCGGATTTCTGATATGGACGCTTGGGGCGGCCATCAGCATGATCCGCTCAGACAGCCATTCTGTCTCATAACCGTATGGAGATCATCTTCACCTGTGGCTTCTACAGCAGCCGACAGAAGGTCATCGACAGAAACCGAACCTGACGCGTTCGGGACGCTCTGCGCGGACAGCTCCATCGGGACCACCGAGGCCGCACATAACCGGCAATCTGTGCGGCTTGTGGCGACAGCCAACTAGTGGTTAGCGGCTAGCTCCGGCAAGGAAGGTAGCAACGATATAGGTGGCGTGACGGTCGAGTGAGTGTCTTGCCCGGTCGTATCGCATCGTCGTTCTTGGATCAGCGTGAGAGGCCGCTTCTTGCACATCTCTCAATGCCACACCAGCGTCGAGTGCTGCGGTGATGAATGAGTGCCGCAACGAGTGCGGGGTGATCCGCTTATCGATCCCGGCTCCCTTGGCGAGTCGTCTGACGATCCGCGAGGCGGCGTGCCGATCCAAACGGCAAGTCCCATCCCAGTTCTGAAAGAGCGGTCCTTGGTGTCGTTCACCGACGCACAGGTCGATGGATCTCGCAGTACGGGGTGCCAGGGGGATGGTGACCATCTTGCCGCCCTTGCGGGTAATGACCAGAGTCCGATGTCCTCGCTCCACACCAAGGTGTTCGATGTCAGCGTTGAGTGCCTCGGAGATCCGCAACCCGTTCAAGGCCAACAAACACGCCAGAGCATGATCACGTTCACTACTGAGACCAGCCTGAACCAAAAACATGCCCAATTCGTTGCGGTCCAAGCCAACTGCCTTTGATTCGTAGTCGAGGCGGGGACGACGAACATGCACCGCTGGTGACACCTCAAGTAGCTGTTCCTCGACGCAGTACCGGTAGAACCCCGCAATCGTCGAAAGGCGCCTCGAAACCGTGGCCCGGGCCCTACCCGCCTGTTCCAGCCAACGAGCGTACAGCTCAATATGAGCTCGCCGCACTTCAAGCATGACCAACCCATGCGAGGCGTACCATCCCATCCACTGACCCAAATCAAAGCTATA
>CAXMPE010000219.1:0-1508 GCA_964195245.1 uncultured Verrucomicrobiales bacterium
CAGAGGCTTCCGGTCATCGAGTCCGCCTGTCCTAGGCAACTCGACGGTGTTGCCGCCTACCGCATGAACTCAGTTGCTGGACCAGTGGACTATTCGACAAGCCTGAGCAGATCGACACGTTGGGTTGAGGTTCTCCTCGCGTCTGCGGCTGAATAGAATTTCTTGAGAGCGGAATGCGGTAAGTCTTGAGGCTTTGATGCTGATCCCCACAAAAAACAGATCTAGGTGACTAGGTTGCAAAGGGAAGTGTTGAAGCTTGGCGCGATGCTGTAGCGACGCACGATAATGAGGTGTGAATGGGGATATTGTCTGTTTCAGAACTGGTGGCGGCGATCAGACGCGAGACAGGGGAGACCCAAGAGGCGTTGGCGCGCCGCATAGACGTCTCCTTTGCAACGGTGAACTCATGGGAGAGAGGCCGAAGCAAGCCTCGCCGGACTCGGTTGGAAGAACTTAGGGTGTTGGCGAGAGAAGCTGGCGTGGACACGGAGCTCTCGGTTCTCGCCCTCGACGATGATCCGGTCTCGTGTGCCGTGATTGAGGGATTTGTTGGAGCGGCCGATGTCTTCGCCACGGTACGGACCACAACTGATGCAACCACTGGCTTGATGCTCTGTGGGGCGCTCCAACCCGACCTCTTCTTGATCGACATCATGATGCCGGGTATCAACGGGTTCGAGGTAGCTGAGCAGATCGAAGCTATAGAGGGGTTTTCCAAGATCAGCATCGTATTCATTACGTCCGCTTCGAACGTTGACTTCACTCGGAGGGCGGTGGCAATGCAACACCGACTCGTCCAGAAGCCGCTAACCCAGGCGGTTGTAAATGAATTGTTGAATGGCGTATCGGAGCGGGCGGAGGCATAGTGATAGCTGCCCTTTCTTTGAACTCTTGAGCTCCGATATCTAGGTCCTTGTCATAGGCCTAGCGTTGTCCCGAATTGTGACCACCCAAACTTTATGCCCAATATCCTTCAATCCGTGCAAGCACCTGCAGCATGACCTCGTCTGCACCCCCGCCGATGGAACTTACACGCGAGTCGCGGTAGAAGCGCGAGGTCCACGTTTCATCCATGTAGCCCATGCCTCCGTGGAATTGGAGACACCAGTCGGCTACCTCTCGCATGAGGCGGGCACCCTTGAGCTTGGCGATTGTTGCTTGACGGGTGATGTCCTCACCGGCCATTCGCTTGACAGCAATCGCGTAGTTGTACTCCCGCAACATGTCTGTTTGTGCCGCCAGATCAGCTAGTTGAAACTGTATGTACTGATTGGCCATGAGCGGCTTATCGAAAGCCTGCCGCTGGAGGAGGTATTGCTTGGTTCGTTCAAGAGCGAGGAGGCACGAACCCACAGCCGAGTAGTTAGCCCACATGCGCTCTACGACGAACTGCTCCATTTGCTGCTGAAACCCGCGGCCTTCGACCCCGATCGTGTAAGTGACCGGGACCCGGACGTCATCGAAGGTGATGAGACCCGTATCCGAGGCGTGCATGCCCATCTTCTTCA
>CAXMPE010000220.1:0-3487 GCA_964195245.1 uncultured Verrucomicrobiales bacterium
TCCACCCCAGTTGTAGCGTTCGCAGCGATGAGGCTCGAATCCCCGATGGCCATCGTGGTCACCGCCAGTCATAACCCCCCGCAAGATAATGGGTACAAGGTCTACGACAGCAATGGCGCCCAGATAGTTCCGCCGACGGACGCCGAGGTTGCGGACCTCATCGACCAGACAGACCCGGCGATCTTGATTCCTCGAGACGAGATCGATCTTCTTGTTGGCAATGGGCTTGCACAGCCCATTGGTCCAGAGCTCTTCGAAGAGTATCTAGCCGCGGTGGCTTTGGCCGTCCCTGATGTCGAGGTGGATGTGGGCTCAACGATCGTGTACACGCCGATGCACGGTGTGGGAGGTGTAGCCACAGTGGAAGCGTTGCGGCGCTCGGGGCACTACAGCGTGATCCCTGTGCCAGAGCAGTTTGAACCTGACGGTAAGTTCCCAACGGTGGAGTTTCCCAATCCGGAAGAGCCAGGTGCGTTGGATCTCGCTATGGCTCTGGGAGCTAAGAACGACGCTGAGCTGATCCTTGCCAACGACCCCGATACCGACCGTCTTGCTGTGGTGGTGCGACTAGGTGAGGGATGGAGGAAGCTCACGGGCAATGAAATCGGGGCCCTACTTGGCGATTACGTCCTGAGACACTGGCAGAAGAGCGAGCGGGCCATTGTGTCCAACAGCATTGTCTCGTCGCCTCAGCTAGGAGATATCGCCGAGGGATACGGCGCCCACTTTGAGCAGACGCTCACCGGGTTCAAGTGGATCGCCAACGCAGCCATGGATCTTGAAGCTGAAGGCGTCGGTCTTTTCGCATTCGGATTCGAAGAAGCTATCGGATATTCAGTGGGTCGGACAGTGAGAGACAAGGACGGCATCTCAGCAGCGGTTGCCTTTGCTGACCTCGCCGGAGAGTGCACGTTGCAGGGGATGAGTGTTCTTGACCGTCTTGACGAGATTTCTCGCCGACACGGGCTATGGGTGAGTGTGCAACGTAGCCTCACTCGTCCCGGGAGTGAAGGCGCTGCGGAGATTGCCGAAGCGATGTCGCTTCTCCAGGCGGATCCCCCGCAAGAGCTTGGGACCGCGACGGTTGCGAGGGTTGTGGATTACTCAGTTGGAGCTGGGGATCGACCAAGGTGGCTCCCAGCGACGCCGCTGGTTGTGCTGCACCTAGAAGGGGGAGGACGTGTGTTGGTGAGACCCTCTGGAACTGAGCCCAAGATCAAGTTCTACGTTGACCTCAAGACCGTTTTGGCAGATGGCGGCGACGCCCGAGCCATCGAGTCGAGTGCCACTGAAGAGGCGTACGCGATAGCCGATGCGATGGTCTCGCATCTGGGGTTAGCTACCTAGAGCAGCCACGGCGAACAGGACTTGGAACGGTTCGCACCAAATCACAACGCCGCCGGTGATCGCGGGGTCGAAAGTGCTGGGGAGGTCGTAATTCTGATTCCCCTGATTCCCCTTGAGTTCTCCGAGGTCCGTGTACTCCCCAAACCCAGACAGTGACGTCGCCGTCGCGTCTTCCACCAGATACACATGAAGATCGGGTCCGTTTGTGACATCAAAGTCTTCAAAGCGCAAGACGTTACGACCGTTGATCTCGTAGATCGAGGCAGTGCCTTCGCCCTTGTGGTTGTCGTCGGCGTCCATGAACGATCCCATGAGCACGAGTTCGGGTTCGGCCGGCGCTGCTGTGGTTGGAGGAGTCGTTGGTGAGGTGGTCTGGGCCTCAGGTACTGAAGTGGTGGGCCCGACTGTCGTCGTCGTGCTATCCGTCACTGTGGCCAACGGTGGGAAGGCCTCGTCCACAACCGTGTTGAGAAAGAGGGGAGAGATGAGGTACCAGCCAATTGCTGCACCGGCGAGTCCGATGACGGCTATTGCTGCTTTTCGAGTATTCGACATGACTACATGATGGCCTATTGCAGACGCTGATGAGGACAACAGTTCAGAAACTCTGCTCTCAGGCGATTGGGCGCTACTCGGGCTTGGTGTACGTCGTGAGCATCTTCATGTAGTTGGCCCTTACAAAGGCCTCTGGATTGGGAGCCGATGCCAGGCTCATGGATCCCTGCATCTGTCGAATCGACTGGTAATCCCGATCGTCGAGCCATGTCTGGATTTGGTCGAGCATCGAGGTGATTAGACCCGGTCCCTCTCTAAGGAGGCTCGAAGCCATCATCACGGCGTTGGCACCTACGAGCAGTGCCTTCAAGGCGCCTTCTGCGGTCTGAATGCCAGACGTCAACGCCAGGTCCGCGTCGACATGGCCGTTTAGGATCCCTATCCATCGCAGGGGCAGAAGACTGGCCGTGGCTGGCGAAAGGTGCACCTTGGGCTCTAACTCGAGCGTCTCTAGATCGATGTCGGGTTGGAAGAACCGATTGAACAGGACCAACCCGTCCGCTCCGGCTTCAGCTAGCCGTTTCGCCATGTGTGGGAGTGAGGAGAAGTAGGGCCCAATCTTGACAGCCAACGGGATCTCGATCTCGGCCCGGACTGACTCGACCAGCTCCAAGTACCTGTTTTCTACTTCGCTCCCTAGGGCATACGGGTCCGTAGGGATCAAATAGACATTGAGCTCTAGCGCATCCGCACCGGCATCTTCTATCTTCTTGGCGTACTGAGTCCAGCCTCCCCCGGACGTCCCGTTGAGAGAGGCGATAACGGGCACCTGTAGCGCCGCCTTGGCTTCAGAGACATGTCTCAAGTAGGTATCGGTTGTGGTGGCGTAGTCCTCGAACTCGGGGAAGTATCCAGACAACGCTTCGGCGAAAGAATCAGCGCCGAACTCGTAGAGCCGCAGGATTTCCATGGCCTCGTGTTCGATCTGCTCCTCGTAGATCGACGGCAGTACCACAGCTCCGATCCCGGCGCTCTGGAGTGCTTTCAATGAATCAACAGACTGAGTCACTGGCGAGGAGGAAGCAACAAGAGGGTTGTTCAGTTCCATCCCTAGGTAGGTCACTCGAAGGTCGGCGTTCACGTTTCGTCCTCCTCAACTTGAATTCGGTCTAGTTCGGTGAACTCTGAGTACAGGGCCCAACGATTGTCGATGTCTTGCTGTGCTTGTGCCATTAGCTCGCCGTGATGCTCGGGATTGACTCGTGAAAGCACGGCGTACCGCGCTTCTTTGAGGGCTACGTCAGCGAACGGCTTCGAGGGCGGCCGACTATCGAGGCGGAACGGGTGTTGCCCTGTCTCTCCGACCCTGGGGTCGTAGCGATACAGCGGCCAGTAGCCGGTCTCCACCAAGTCCTTCTGGTGACTCATGGATGTCGACATGTCTATTCCGTGGGCGATGCAGGTTGAATATGCGATGACCAACGATGGACCGTCGTACGCCTCTGCCTCGGCGATTGCCTTCACGGCTTGGGTGTTGTTGGCCCCAATTGCTACCTGGGCGACATAGACATTCCCGTAGGACATGGCGATCTGGCCCAGATCCTTCTTTCCTGTTGTCTTGCCTCCGGCGGCGAACTTGGCAACG
>CAXMPE010000221.1:0-4621 GCA_964195245.1 uncultured Verrucomicrobiales bacterium
CCGGTTGTGGTTGTGGTTGTGGTTGTGGTTGCGGTTGTTGCCCCAATCGGGCTTCCACATCCTCACGGGTAACTCGACCGCTGGGCCCGGACCCCTTGACCTGAGCGAGGTCGACCCCATTATCACTTGCGAACTTCCGTACCAGCGGAAGCGCTCTAGGGCGTTCAACCCTCAGTTCCGGCAGTCCTTCAGCCTTGGCTTCGGCCGGTCCGTTACCAATCAGCTGCGCAGACTCGTCAAGGGTTCCTACGAGCGGCGGATCAACCCCAACCACCTCAATCAAGTCGGGAGAATTGGGAGAGGCTACAGGCCACTCCTCTCCTTCCTTGCCGATTACCGCAAGCACTGCACCTACTTCAATGATTTTGGCTTCTGCGGCGCCTCGATGCAGGAGGAAGCCAGCAACTGGGGCTGGTATTTCTACTTGAGCCTTGTCCGTCTCGACCGCTACGAGCACAGCGTCCGCAGCAACGTAGCTCCCTAGGTCGACAAACCACTCCACCACTTCGGCCTCAGTAAGTCCTTCGCCAACGTCGGGGAATTTGAAGACGTAGGCCATCATTCGCCCCTCATGGTCTGGTGCACCGCAGCAATGATCCGCTCAACGGACGGAAGGTAATGCTTCTCGCCGCGTTTGAGCGGAAAGACAGTATCCCAGCCTGTCACGCGTTTGACCGGGGCCTGAAGCCCGTACAGTCCGTTCTCGACAATTTGAGCAGCCAACTCAGCGCCCATCCCTCCGGAAAGTGGCGCTTCGTGGACGATCACCGCACGCCCAGTCTTCTCAACGGACTCAAGCATCGTCTCAGCATCAATAGGTGCCAGCGACCGCATGTCGATGAGTTCCACCGATATCGCCTCGCGAGAGAGTTGATCGGCAGCTTCTCGACACTCCTTGGTAGAGGCGCCCCAGGTGAGCACTGTCACGTCGGTCCCGGCCCTACGGATGGCTGCCTTCCCAAGCGGCATTGTGTAGCCCTCGTCTGGAACATCCTCTTTGATCGCTCGATACAGGCGAATGGGCTCGAGAAAGATCACCGGATCTTCATCTTCCACTGCAGCAAGTAACAATCCTTTAGCGTCAACAGGAGTTGACGGGACAACTACCTTCAAGCCGGGCGTGTGCGCGTAGATGGTCTCCCACGACTCGGAGTGATGCTCAGCCGCGCCGAACCCACCACCGAAGGGAATCCTGATCACGAGCGGAGCAGTGAAGCGGTGACGCGATCGATTCCGGATTCGGCCAACGTGATTAATGATTTGGTCATAGGCGGGGGTGGAAAAGCCCATGAATTGAAGTTCAGCGATTGGGCGCATGCCACCAACTGCTAGACCGAAAGCGGCACCTACGATCCCAGACTCTGCAACCGGGGTATCAACAACACGATCAGCACCGTATTTCTCCAACAGGCCGTCTGTAATGCGGAACACGCCTCCCGTCTTGCCAACATCTTCACCCAGAATCAGAGTGCGCTCGTCCGCAGCGAGAGCGGCGTCCAGACCCGAGGTGAGCGCTTGTGCCAGCGTCATGACGGTCATCGTTGGCTTTCGGGGTCGAACGCGTTGGCGATGGTTCTCTGAGCTTCGAGCGGTGGGGTAAGTTCGGCAAACATCCCAGAGAAGACACCGTCGGGTCCCAACTCGGGAAGGGCTTCTGCCGTCTCGACCGCCTTGCCTACCAACTCCTCAGCTTCGCGCCACAACTCCTGTTCCCACTCCTGGCTCCAATGACCTTCAGAAGTAAGGAACTGCTGCACACGGGTCAACGGGTCCTTCGACCGAGCGGCGTGCTCCTCTTCTTCGTCCCGGTACCTGGTGGGATCATCATTCGTTGTGTGCGGCCCAATCCGGTACGTCACGGCCTCGATCAACGTTGGCCCTTGCCCGGCCTTAGCGCGATCTAACGCTGCTTTGGTTACCGCGTAGGTGCCAAGCAAGTCGTTGCCATCAACCTGCACGCTCTCCATCCCGTAAGCGGACCCCTTCTCAGCAATCGTCTCGGACTTCGTCTGGTCGGCAACCGCCATCGAGATGGCGTAGCCATTGTTCTGGCAGAAGAAGACAACAGGAAGCTCATAGACAGCTGCAAAGTTCATAGCCTCGTGGAAGTCACCCTCGGAGGTTGCGCCATCGCCAAACATCGTAAGGGCAGCTCTGCGATTGTCCTGTAACTTCATCGCCCAGGCGAGCCCCACAGCGTGAATCATGTGACCGCCCACAGTGATTGATGGCGGTAGGCACGGTACGTCCGGAGGTGGACACCCTCCGCGCTCGTCGCCCATGCGCCCTAGGAACAGCAGATCCATGGGATAGCCGTGCGCCCACATCGCTGCGGCGTCGCGGTAGGTAGCCACCATCCAGTCATCAGGATGGAGCGCTGCGGCCGCACCCACCTGAGCTGCTTCTTGGCCTTCAAAGGACGCGTAGGTTGCAAGTCGTCCCTGACGCTGGAGTGAAGTGCTCTTGCGATCGTATTGCCGAGCAATGAGCATGGCCCGATACAGCCGTTTCACCAGCTCTACTCGGATCGGAGAATCACCCACAAGCGTGCCTGTAGCGTCGAGAATCTGGTGCATGGTCGAGATCGTAGCGTCGGGCTGCCTTTGACAGCGGTAGCGCTGGTGTCTACTCGACGCCTGGAATGGCGGCTAGGTCGTCCTCGGTCCAGAGTACTTCTCGAGCTTTCGAGCCCTGCGAGGGGCCAACGACTCCTCGTGACTCGAGCGAGTCCATGACTCGACCAGCCCGAGCGAAACCGATTCGAAGCTTTCGCTGAAGCATCGACGTGGAGCCAAGACCTGAGCTGACCACAAGATCGATCGCTTGTTTGATGATCTCAAAGTCAGCATCGTCCTCTTCGGCTGCCTTTACGGCTTCAGCACGACTGGATGCTTCGACAGCCTTGTCTTGATACTGGGCCGACTTCTGTCCTCGCACCCATTCGACCACAGCGGCAATTTCCTTCTCGGTAACCCAGGCTCCTTGGATCCTGTTTGGTCGCGGATCGCGGGCTGTCACGACCAACATGTCACCCATACCCACAAGCTTTTCGGCTCCGATGGAGTCAAGAATCACTCGACTATCCGTCGCTGAGGAAACTGAGAAGGCAAGGCGGGACGGAATGTTTGCCTTGATAACTCCTGTGATGACGTTCACCGATGGACGTTGCGTGGCAAGAACGAGGTGGATGCCCACCGCCCTTGCCATCTGCGCAATCCGGACGACGGCGTCCTCGACTTCACGCCCAGCCACCATCATGAGATCGTTCAACTCATCGATAAGAATCACCAGGTACGGGAACCTGTCATAGCTCTCGGCGTCGAGTTCCCCTGCAGCCAGCTTGGCCCGATAGCCATCGATATCACGAACACCAGCGTCCGCGAGCTGGTCGTAGCGCCGATCCATCTCTCCAACCGCCCACTTGAGAGCGTCGGTGGCCTTACGAGGGTTGGTAATCACTCGCATCAAAAGGTGAGGCACCCCGTTGTACTGACCAAGCTCCACCCGCTTGGGGTCAACCATGATGAGCTTCACGTCGTCAGGGTGAGTTCGCATCAAGATCGATGTCACGAGAGAGTTGATACATGACGATTTGCCGGCGCCTGTAGCTCCAGCAATCAGGACATGAGGCAGTTGAGACAGATTCAGCATCGTTGCTTGCCCCGAGATGTCGATACCAAGCCCCACCGACATTGGATGTTTATCGTTCTTGGCGATATCAGAGTGCAGGACATCGCCAAGGTTGACCAGTTGGCGCTTCGAATTGGGGACTTCGATGCCGATAGCCGACTTGCCTGGAATGGGAGCAAGTATCCGCAGATCGGGCGTTGCCAAGGCGTAAGCGATGTCGTGTGACAATGACGTGATGCGGCTTACCTTTACTCCGGGAGCTAGCTCAATTTCGTACCGAGTAACGGTGGGCCCGGGGACAATCTTCGTGAGCTTCGCGTCAACGCTGAACTGGGCGAGTGTGTACTCGATCGCTTCGGCCGTCCGTTCAAGAGCACGGCGATTATGTTCCACGTTCGCTCCGGTGGCGAGCAAGGACAGAGGCGGCAGTTCGTAGGCCCCATCCTCGATTGGTGGCGCCAAAGGTAATTCCACCGTTGGGACGAGCTTCTTCGAGGACTTCGGCTTCTCAGGCCGAGCCTTGTCCTCTTTGGTCCGCTTCTTGGGAGCCTTGTGCCGGGGACCCTGTCCAGTTGTGGCCTGCTGGGAGATGACCACCGGGAGCTTGCCCGCAGGTCTGGCTTCAGACACCCGCACACGCTTGGTCCATTGTGAAAGTGCCCTAGCGAGATCACCGAGTCCAACAAAGAACTCGCGAACGGTGGTCTGAGTTGCGATGAGAACACCGGTGATTACCGTCGCTGAGAGGACCAAGAACGCTCCCCAAAAGCCAATCGAACGCTCGAGAGGGAACGCAACGAGAGCGCCTACGGCTCCTCCACCAATCTCCAAGACAGTCTCTAGGGTCCGCGGAGCCCCGGCCGAGGCTTCTCGAAGTCGCATCAGTTCGAACAGCGAGACCGGACCGGTAAGGAGATGAAGAAAGGCTTGGGACCCGACAAAGGCCACGGTGATGCCCATGGCTGCCCGAGCGTGGTCCTTCCTTGGCCGT
>CAXMPE010000222.1:0-4520 GCA_964195245.1 uncultured Verrucomicrobiales bacterium
GGCTTGGTAAGCACCTCAATCCCCTCTGCATCAAAGAAGCCTGTTCCGATGACCAATGGAAGGAAGGCAACGCCCACCAGCTCAGCCATACCAATCGAGTCGTCGAAGCGATCGGTGCCCTTCCAATAGGAATAGGCCGTAGCCGCCCATACGATTGTTAGGAGCGCAATGGGGAAGTGCACGAACACGGGGTGAATCGGCAGGGGAATGAGACCAGAGTCCCCTGCTGCATAGGCGAACAAGAACATTCCGGGCACGATAGGGGAGAACAGACGTTTCGGGACGCTTTCGACTCAACGAGCTGTACTAGTTCACTGCTCCAGCAGCCATCGAACTCTTGACCATGAGAAAAGATAGTGCACCAGGACCAGCCCACCGAGACTCCAGCCGAAGCTGAGTCGACCCGTCATGAGCAAGGCAACTGCGGCTCCCCCAAGGATGGCGAGCTCCAAGACGAGCCGGATCCAACCAGGAACTTCGACTGGCGCCCTTCCGGACCGGCTTGGATCATCGAGGACATTGAAGATTCCCCAAGCGCTGACAGCCGCCAACACTATGAGCACAACAGCGGCCCACCTGACCCACCCGCTGCCAATGCCCGAAGAAACCATACCGATCCCGACGAACGCGGCCATCTCAAGCCCGAAACGTAGAGCCAAATTCCAAGCCGCCATGGGTGGAGGATGCATCCGGCGAGCCTACCCGCCACAAGAGAACTAGGGCTCGGGCTCGAGCTCGGGCCAATGGGAGGGCTTCGTTGTAGTTGTCGTTGTCGTCCCTCGGCATGTGAACGTTCTCCTAGGCGCGTTCGTTCCGGTGCACCTAGTATCCAACCGGTATCAAGCCTCTGGGGTGAAGATGACCTGTGCCGTCTGCCAACACGATAATGAGCCAGATGCATCGTTCTGCTCGAACTGCGGCAGCGCGCTATCAATCACATGCCCCAACTGCGGGGAAAGCGCAACGCTAGGAAGCAAGTTCTGTCGGGTCTGCGGAAACGCCCTAACCGCGACGGAAGAAGAAGCCGACGAGGACTTGCGCCGGTACATCCCCGACGAGCTCCTTGCCAAGATGAGAGCGGCACGAGACGGCAAAACCATGGCCGGAGAACGACGCATCGTCACGATGCTCTTTGCCGACGTTGAAGGATCCACCGCAGCCGCCGAAACGCTCGACCCAGAGGACTGGGCTGAGATCATCAATGGGGCCTTCGAGCGCCTGATCCAACCCGTCTATCGGTACGAAGGGACCCTGGCGCGACTGGCAGGCGATTCCGTTCTTGCGTTCTTCGGAGCACCAGTTGCTCATGAGGACGACCCCGAACGAGCCGTCATGGCAGCCCTAGAGATGCTCGATGCCATCCCGTCCTACTCCTTGACTGTTGAGAAGAAGTGGGGCATACCAATCCAAGTGAGAGTTGGCATCAACACCGGCCTCGTTGTCGTTGGAGAAGTTGGGTCTGACCTGCGGGTCGAGTACACCGCCCTAGGGGACGCGATAAATCTGGCCTCTCGCATGGAGCAGTCTGCTGCTCCCGGAACTATTCAGATCACTGAGAGCACCTACGCACTGGTCAAGTCCCACTTCGAAATCGAGGATGTGGGCACGGTCCAGGTGAAAGGGAAGGAGGCGCCCGTTCAGACGTACTCCGTCCTTGAGCGCATCCAACAGACTGCCGACCAAGCGGATGCACAACTGCCGCCGCTGATTGGCCGGGACGCAGAAGTAGTCGCGATGCAAGAGGCCGTATCCAAAGTCACTGACGGAGGAGGCGGCATCGTAACCATCCTCGGCGATGCGGGGCTAGGAAAATCCCGACTGGTAGCCGAGCTCCGAGCGATCTATAGCGATCGCATTGGGCCCTGGTGGGCGCCCGACGCCCCACACACCATTGGCTGGGCGTCCGGTGAGGCACTCTCCTACAACAACGCGGTCCCCTACGCCCCGATCGTTGATCTCCTCAGGAACTGCCTTCGCCTTCACGGAAGCGAGACCGACTCCTCGGCCGAGTCGAAGCTCAAGGACTTTGTCGATTCTTTCACAGAAAAGCCCGAGGAGAACCTCCCCTACCTCGCCAACCTTCTAGGGGCAGAAGTCGAGTCCAAGGCTGCGTCACTCATCAACGGACTTGCTGCGCCCGAACTTCAGCGACGAACTTTTGCTGCGGTGGTCCGCCTGGTGGAGTCTGCAGCCCAACTGAGGCCCACCGTCCTCGTGTTTGAAGACCTTCACTGGGCCGATCCGGTATCGCTGACTCTGATCCAAGAGTTGATGCAGGTGACCGACCGAGCCATGCTCCTGCTAGTCATCACCATGCGGTCGTACCGGGACAAGCCCTCATGGCAAATTCATGAAACGGCTGCACGCGAGTTCGATCATCGCTACACACCCCTGGAACTTGCACCTCTCGAAGCAACGCAGACCCTAGAACTGGTCAACACCCTCCTCAGCAAGGAGAGCAACGAGGCAACCCGCGAACAAATCGCCTCAAGATCACAGGGGAACCCCTTCTACGTGCAGGAGTTCCTGCACTCATTGGTCGATCAGTCAGATCAGGCCGCCAAGGAGGGCGAGGACGCCGCTGCCCCGACTGACATGCAGGTGCCGACGAGCATTAACGGCCTCCTGACCGCCCGTCTGGACCGGCTCGATCCCGAAGCCCGGCTGGTCATTCAGATCGCTTCTGTCATAGGACGAGAGTTCCGGTTCGACGAAGTGGAGCACCTGATAGACGACTCCATCGAGCTACGGTCGATACTCGCCGACCTGATGCGCCGGAAGCTGCTTGAAGAGCGAGTTCGCTTGCCGGAGCGCCTCTTCGGGTTCAGACACGCCCTGCTTCAGGACACTGCCTACAGTTCGCTGCTTCGCCGGTCACGTCGGGAACTCCATGGGCAGATCGCTTCGTACCTCGAATCAGCTCATCCAGATGATATCCAAGAGATCGCCAGTCACTTCATCGAAGCCGATGAGCAGAAGCGAGCCCTGCCTTATCTCGTCGCTGTTGGGGAGCGGGCATCTCGAGCAATGTCGCTCATGGATGCGATCAAGGCATACCGCCAAGCGCTCGAGATTGACGACCCCACCCAGGTGGCTCTCCTGCGGCGAGCACACGAAGGGTTGGGAGCCGCCTACACAATGATCCCCGATCTCACCCTTGCTGCGTCCACGTTTCAAGACATGCTCGCTCTAGGTCAAGCAGAAGCGGAGCCCTCTATGCAGGTGGCAGCGCTCAATCGACTCGGATTCGCGACTGCAGTCCTCAGCGGGGAGTGGGACGAAGCCACTGACTATCTAGAGCGAGCACGGGTCCTCGCTGAGGAGCACGACGACGAACAAGGACTCGCTGAGTACCACATGAACAGCTGCATGATCGCCACCCAACGTGGAGACATGCAGGCGGCGGCTGACCATGATGCAGAGACGGTTCTCGTGGGTACCAAGACCGGTAATCACGCCCTTCGAATCGGAGGATTAGTGCAACGCTCTATCAGCCTCGTCATCGGAGGTATCTTCCAAGACGGACTGACAGCAGTGGACGAGGCTCGAAAGGAGGCGCTTGCGGCGGGAGACGAACTATCACTGGCGGTCCTAGACGCAGCCGTCGCGCCCTACTACCGGTTGCAACAAGGTGATCTTACCGGCGCGCTGGACCTCTCCAGAGCTGGAGCGCACACGAGTGAGAAGTACGGCAGTAGCTACACCCCGCAGTGTTGGATGGCGGCTGGCTATCTGGCCGCTGTTCTCGGGGATCTGGAAGATGCGCTGGCATCATCATCTCGGGGCCTGCGGCTCTCCGAGCAGTACAATCAGCCGCACTTCGCTGCAGCCACCGCCGGGCATCTGGCGGCTCGGTACGGAGCCCTAGGCCTACCAGAGAAGGTCGAGGAGAGCCGCAGAATCACCCTTCGAAACCTCGACACGCCAACCGGGCCAATGCTGGCGTCGACCGCCTGGAACGGGCTCGGATGCGCGATGCTAGAGATCGGAGATCCCGAGCGAGCTCTGGAGTACTTCTCGAACGGCGAAGTCCCTTCGGCATCCCGAGCGCTCGAAAGGGGTCCGACGCTACTCGGGATTGCCGAGGCTCGTCGAAGGCTTGGTGACGTTGAAGCTGCCCGAGAAGCCCTTGCGGCTGCCCAGGCCGTCGTCGATGAGTCAGAACTGGCCTACTTGCGCCCGATGGTTGAGCTAGCGAAAGCGCGTCTTGCCGACGGCGACCCAAAGAAGGTCCTAGACGGTCTCCGGCTAGGCATCGACCAAGCAAGAGCCATGCTGCTGGATCCTGAACTATGGCAACTCCAATCCGCCCTCGCTGAGGCGCTAGAGGCGCTCGGCCGAAACGACGAAGCAGCCAAACAGCTCGCCGAAGCAGAAACAACCATCGCTCGGATGGCCGGAAGGATCGCTGATCCAGATCTGCGAGAGAGCTTCCGTAGCCATACCAATAAGAAGCTGCATCCCTCTAAGGCTGAACAGTAAGTGATCTCAACCGCATGGACGACAGTGAATGGCCCGAA
>CAXMPE010000223.1:0-2864 GCA_964195245.1 uncultured Verrucomicrobiales bacterium
CTGCGTCTTCGAGAGTCGCCAGGACCTGGCCCGTATCCACCTGATCTCCTTCGACCACGCCGACTGACGAGACGATGCCGTCGCGAGGTGCCGTAACTCCGTGTTCCATCTTCATCGCCTCGATGACAACCAGAGTTTGGCCAGCGGTGACGTCGTCTCCTGCTGAAGCCTTGACCGCTACCACCCGTCCTGGCATCGGTGCGAGTAATGATCCCGAAGGAGCAGCCATAACTGCAGAGGGGAAGCGAGGCTGTTCGATGAACGTTGTTGAGCCCTCTGACATGCCCACATACCAGGTGAGGTCATCGTTGTGGCATCGGTAGAACGTCTGGATTCCGTTCACTCTGAGCACAATTCCGTGCTTGCCCGTCTTGATGATCTTCACTTCCTCCACAAGCGTTCCGTTCACTGTGACGTGCAGGCCGCTGCGGGAGAACTGATATCCCACTTCGAGGTCACCTTCGGTCGAGTCGAACTGTACGAGCTGGTGCTGAGATGGTGAGTTTCGCCATCCCGAGGGGAGGTCTCTAAGTGTTCGTGCGGAACTACGCCGCTTGACCTGTGCAAAAAGAGCGACGGCAATCGCAGCATTCGTGACCTGCTGGCGAGTGAGTGTGCCGGCGCCAAGTTCGGCTGGGTCGTTGGTGGTGAGAAAGCTGGTGTTGGTATCACCAGCAAGAAATGACTCGTGCCCAAGGATGTTGACCAGAAGATCTCGGTTGGTCGTGACTCCTTGGATGTGGGAGCGCTTTAGGGCCGTAGCGAGGGTCCTGATCGCTTCTGCGCGGGTAGGCCCCCAGGCGATCACCTTGGCGAGCATGGGGTCGTAGTGAGGCGACACGACAGAGCCTCGACCGACGCCGGTGTCGACCCGTACGGTGTCGGGGATCTTCCACTCAATCAGCTTGCCGGTCTGGGGAAGGTAGTCCTGGGTCGGATCCTCGGCGTAGATGCGTGCCTCAATTGAGTGGCCGTCGATCTCAACGTCTTCTAGCCCCGGCGAGAGCGGAAGGCCCTCCGCGATCAGGATCTGCTCTCTGACCAGGTCGATGTCGGTGATCATTTCTGTCACCGGATGTTCAACCTGAAGACGTGTGTTCATTTCCAGGAAATAGAACTTGCCCTTGTTGAAGAGGAACTCAACGGTGCCGGCCCCGATGAAGCCGCTTACCTTCGCGGCAGCGACAGCTGCTTCGCAGAGTCGATAGCGGAGTTCTTCACCAACGGCAGGGGACGGCGCCTCCTCAATGATCTTTTGGTAGCGACGTTGAATTGAGCATTCTCGCTCCCAGAGCGAAACCACGTTGCCGTGGGAGTCACCGAGTATCTGTACTTCGATATGGCGTGCTGAGGGGAGATACTTTTCGAGAAATATCGTCCCGTCGCCGAATGAGCTTTCGGCTTCTCTCTCGGCCCCTTCCACGGCCTCTTGCAGTTGCTCCGGTGAACTGACGATTCTCATCCCGCGCCCGCCGCCTCCGGCTGAGGCCTTGACGAGGAGCGGGTATCCAATCGAATCGGCCGCGTTAGGTCCACCGGTTGGCAGCGTTGGGACCCCAGCCGTCGTCATGAGCTTCTTCGCTTGGATCTTGGATCCCATGGCGGCGATGGTTTCTGGGGAGGGCCCAATGAAGATGATTCCAGCATCGGCGCATGCCGAAGCGAAGGCTGCGTTCTCCGCCAAGAACCCGTATCCGGGATGGATAGCTGTGGCTCCGGTCCGAGTGGCTGCCGAGACGATCTTCTGGATGTCGAGGTACGTTTCGGTGGCTGAGTTGCCTCCGAGAGCTACGGCCTCATCGGCTGCAACAACGAACGGTGCTTCCTCGTCCGCGTCGGAGAACACCGCGACGGTGGCGATACCCATTTCTTTGCAGGTCCTGAAAACGCGGGTCGCGATCTCGCCCCGATTGGCTACTAAGAGCTTGGTGATCGGGGTTACATCCGGAATACGCCCCACTGGTTTGTTCCTTTCACCTCGTTGTTATGAATTGCGCTGAGCAGAAGCCCGAGAGTTGGGCGTGTGTCGCGGGGGTCGATGAGACCGTCGTCTCGGACTCGGCCGGTGTTGTAGTAGGCGCTCGACTCGTTCTCAATCTGCGTCTCGATCATTTGACGCCGCAAGGCCTCTTGTTCTTGGTCCACTTCTTCGCCTCGGGCTTCAGCAGCTGCGCGGTTGATGATTGAGAGCACTCCTGCAAGCTGCTCCCCGCCCATTACTGCACCCTTGTAGTTGGGCCAGCCGATGATGAAACGAGGCTCGTACCCGTAGCCGCTCATTCCGTAGTTTCCCGCGCCGTAGGAAGCACCTGCCATGAGGGCGATGTGAGGAACTTCAGAGTTGGCCACTGCGTTGATCATCTTGGCTCCGTCCTTGATGATCCCTCGCTGCTCGTACTCCTTGCCGACCATGTAGCCGGTGACGTTGTGGATGAAGAGGATGGGCTGGTTGTATTGGTTGCAGAGCTGGATGAACTCGGTGGACTTTTCTGCCTCTTCGGAGAAGATCACACCTTGTTGATTTGCGATGATGCCCACCGAGTAGCCGTGGATCCTTGCCCACCCTGTGATGATCGAGGTGCCGTAGGCAGCCTTGTACTCGTCGAAGTCTGAAGAGTCGACGATCCGGGCGATCACCTCCCGCATGTCGAAGGGTGTCTTGAGGTCGGTTGGGATGAGACCGAGGAGTTCTTCCGGATCGACAAGCGGTGGCGTAGAGGGGCCTGGCTCTGGGCCGAGCTTCTGCCAATTGAGGTGACCAATGATGTCTCTACCCATCCTGATGGCCTCGTACTCATCCGCCGCGTAGTAATCCCCAAGCCCCGAGATAGTGGAGTGCATGTGGGCCCCGCCGAGCTCTTCGT
>CAXMPE010000224.1:0-2163 GCA_964195245.1 uncultured Verrucomicrobiales bacterium
CGTCTTCATCAGGCAGCTTCCAAGCCATCACAAGAGCAGGGACAGCAAATACCAGAGCGACGATGGGAGCACCGAGCAGGTCGTATCCCCGCTCCGCCGCAATCATGGATCCGACACCTCCCGCCACACCGACTACCGCGCCCGCGGCGTACGGGTCAGAGAAGAGCGAAAGGCGCATGTGGCGCTGCTGTTCGTCGAGTGAGCCGACGGACCTGTCGGCGAGTCCGTAGGTTGCAGTCCCGATGGCAAGCAGCGAAATCACTGCCGGAAGAGCTGAGGCTGCAAGTGGCCATTTACTCGCCTCGGTGACAATGGCCCAGGCGAAGAGAGTCAACGAACCGATCGCCAAGATGACAAGACCGCGGCGACGGTTGCGAGTTCTCAGCGTTCGGAAAAGAGGAATGTTGCATACTGATCTATAGATGCTCTTGGGAAGAGTGAGAGTTTGTGTTTGTGACATGGGGAACCTTACGTCGAAGTTTTTAGCTAATCAATAGTAAATATACTACAACATCATGTAAAGGTATGTCAAAACACACAACACCGAGACGCTGAACCCTGGGTTGGTAGCACAAACAGCGGACACGAGGGCTTGGGGTTTGGCCTTGCTCTAGCTGTGGGTGGGGTCTTTATCCGTGGCGGGAACATAGACAGGGTTGTGGATGTCGGGTTCCAGATAGATGTACCTTGCGCTCGGTACCGCCCGACGAATAGCTGCCTCCGCTACGTTGGTGGCTTCCACGACTTGGGCTACTGACATTGATGCGTCGAACTCGATCTTTGCGGCTACCAGGATCTCATCGGGGCCAATGTGTTGGGTCCGCAGGTTGATGACCTGTTGGATACCCGGGGCTGAGCTGAGTGCATTTCTGATTTCGGCCACGGTTGTTGGAACGGCACTCTCACCGATTAGAAGGCTTGCCATCTCGATCACGAGAATGACCGCGATCGCTACCAGCAGAACCCCAATCGCTAACGTTCCTAAGGCGTCCCAGACCGGGTTTCCGGTGAGGATGGCCGTGATGAGACCAGTAAGGGCGAGACTCAAGCCTGTGAGTGCACCGAGGTCCTCGAGAAGGACAACAGGGAGCTCGGGTGTTCTGGACGTCTTGATGAATCGCCACCAGCTCAGGTCTTGCTTGTAGGGACGTGCTTCTCTGACGGCGGTTCGAAGGGCGAACCCCTCCGCGACGCCTGCAAAGAGCAAGATGATGATCGCGACACTCGGGCGAACTATCTCTCCTGGGTGTTTGAGCTTTTCGTATCCCTCGAAAAGCGCAAACAGTCCACCAAGAGTGAAGAGTACGAGTGCCACTATGAATGAGTAGAAGTACCTAGATCTCCCAAACCCGAATGGGTGTTCTGGAGTCGCAGCTCGCCGGGCTCGTCTGCCACCGAGTAGCAGGAGCCCTTGGTTGCCGGTGTCAGCAACAGAGTGAATAGCCTCAGCAAGCATTGATGTGGCACCGGTAATGAAGAAGCCGATGAACTTTGCGACGGCGATGACGAGGTTGGCCCCAAACGCTGTGAGGATTGCCTTGGTGTTGCCTTCAGTCATGGGGAGAGCGTACAGCGCATCGCGGGAGAAGGCAGAACGGAGCGTCGAGAAAAGGTTCAGATAGGTTGTTAGGCCTATTCTGAGCGCATGGTCTCTGCGAAGTCATTTCTGTATTCACTGTACGAGCGGAGGCTACTGCGCGAGATTGACAGGGGAGCAAGTCCGCAGCACATTGGCGTCATTCTCGACGGGCATCGGAGGTTCGCCAGAGCCGAAGGCCTTCCGGACTATCAGGCTTCGTATCGGGTAGGGATGGCCTTATTCGAAGAATTCCTTGAATGGGCCCAACACCCCAAGATCCCAGCCATCACTGCTTGGGTGTTGTCACCACAGAATCTCAATCGTCCCGCCGACGAATTGGAGCCGTACTTTGACGTGCTCATTGAACTCTTCGAACGACTACCGAAGTTGGCAGAACAGTACGACATGGGAGTGCGGGTGATCGGGAGGCTTGATCATCTACCCGCCCGATTGACCAGAGCTGCCGAGGCTCTCGAAGCAGCTTGCCCCGACGGGAGCACCAGGGTGTCGATCGCCATGGGGTACGGAGGTCGAGAGGAGATTGTTGACGCAGCTCGTGAGTTGGTAGGTGACTTGGTCGAGCA
>CAXMPE010000225.1:0-4663 GCA_964195245.1 uncultured Verrucomicrobiales bacterium
ACTGAACTCGTGCGGGTAGCGATCGACCATGGCGGGATCAAGACCTACGAGTCCAAACAGGCCACCAATCCGCTCGGTCTCCTCGGTGTAGGTCATGGAGGTAGGCCAATGGAGTCGTAGGGCTTCGCGGATCTGGTCGCCAACCGTGTATACAGGGTTCCAAGCGTTCATGGCTCCCTGGAAGACCATGGAAATATCGCGCCAGCGGTGCTTGCGCATCTCCTCCTGACTCAGGCCAGTAAGTGGTTCACCGTCCAGCCTGATCTCGCCAGAGATGATGTTGCCGTTGTCCGGGAGCAGGTTGAGCAGGGTCATCGCCATAGTGGTCTTGCCGCATCCCGACTCGCCGACGAGGCCTAAGGCTTCACCGCTCTTCATAACGAACGAGACGTCTTCTAGCGCTGATACGTCCCCGTCGTCGGTGGCGTATCGCATAATCAGGTGGTCCACTTCTAGGAGGGTCGCCCCGGTGGCTCCTGCGCGGGAGCCAATGTCAAGATCTTCAGCCATGTGGGATGCCTATCGCTTCCTGAGTCGGGGGTTGACAACTTCGTCGAGCGCTCGAGAGATCATGAAGAAGCCAGCAGAGAACAATGTGACTGAGAGTCCAGCCGGCACCATCAGCCACCAGACCTTCAGGCCCTGCAGGGTGTATCCCTGGGTGTGAGCAATGTTGATCATGATTCCCCAGGACTGTTCAATGTTGAGCAGCCCGAAGAACGACAGCGTTGCTTCGGTAAAGATGGCGCCGGTGACGGCGAACATCAGGTAGAGGAAGCTCAGCGGGAGAACGTTAGGAATCATGTGGAAGGTGATGATCCGCAACGGCCCGCCGCCGGCGACACGTGCCGCGTCGATGAAGGCACGAACCTTCACAGAGAGAGCCTGCGACTTCAGCACGATGGCGGTGCCACCGAGCCCTCCGAAGACACCTATCAGAGCTCCCAAATAGACAATACTGAAATCAAAGAACGCGCTGAGCACGATAAGGAGCGGCAGAATCGGAATCAAAATCATCATGTCGGCCAAACGCATCAGCGCTGTGTCGACCCAACCGCCTGCGTAGGCAGCGATTGTGCCCACCAACGTCCCCAAAACCACCGTTGATATGGCAGCAACGGCGCCCAACAGGAAGGCAACCCGAGCGCCTACAAGGAGCTTGGAGAAGATGTCACCGCCAAATGGGTCGGTGCCAAGCCAATGAGGATGCGGGCCGCCGAACGTAGGAGCTGCGGGCGCTTGCGGGACGTCAATGAACGATCCGATTTCGGGGATGTCGATAGCGTTGCCAAGAACAAAAGCGGTACTGAAACCGACCTGGGTTCGGGGGTCCTCGATGGCATCGTCTGGTACCACCTCCATCGACACAATCACGGAGTCGGCACCAGCGCGAGGGTCATATACATTGACACCGCCCTCTTCATGGCCTTCCCAAAGAGTCTTTTCCAAGATGGGATGCGCAATGGCTGCCACTGCGAATAGCGCGATGATGGCCACTCCAACGGTCCCGAATCGGTTCTGGTTGAAGATCTTCCAGTTCTTCCTGAAGGATTTAACGAATAGTCGTGTCCTGATTCGCCACAACGGCACCGTAGACAGGTCTAGCTCAGCTGGGGTCTCGATCTGGGTCATGTCAGTCTCCTAACCCTGGACCCGGATGCGAGGATCTAGGAACGCGTACAACACATCGGCTATCAGGTGAGCCACAAGCGAGAGTATGGCGAGTATCGCCAATCCTCCAATCGCCAGAGGAATGTCCTTACCCGTTACGGCATTGAGCAAAACCAGCCCAACACCTGGCCAGGAAAATATGGTTTCGGTGACGATTCCGCCGCCAATCACCCCAGAGAGGGCAAGCACGAGCGATGTCACCACTGGCAACAACGCGTTTCGGGCAGCGTGTTTGTCACGAACGACCTTGTCGGGGACGCCCTTCGCGCGTGCCGTGAGGATATAGTCCTCCCCAAGGCTCCCCAGCATGGTGGTACGGGTGAGCAGGGCCGTCCCTCCAAAGCTCACCAAACTGAGCGTCAAGATCGGGACGAACGTGTGATAGGCAATGTCGAGGGCCCACTCGACCTTCGCGTTTGACAACCAGAAGGCGCTAAAACCTACGAAAGTAAGGACCAGAAGGATCCGAGAGTAACGCTTCTTGAGCTTATCGCTCTCGACCCATTGGTTGACGCCCAGCCGAGCAGCTCCCCACAACGTGATGGTGATAATGGCCGACAGGAGCACCACCTTGAACACCTCATTTGCCTCAAAGGGCGCGGTTGTCCACCCTCGCCCAGGCTCGACCCCTGCGACCTTGGCCGACCACTGCGAGATCGAGTTGACAACCGGGTTTCTCGTATCGAAATTCAAAGTAGTGAACTTCCCTATGGGGAACCATTTGAAGCGAGAGGCAAAAAGCCACAGCATGAGAATGGCGAACCAAGGGTAAAAGACGGTGTAGAGGATGATCGACGAGGCCATGACGCCTTTCTCAAGGACCGACCCCCGTTTCCACGCGACGATTTTTCCTACGCGGAAACCTAGGACGTAGGCAACGAGGACTGCAATGAGAAAGAGGAATGCCGTACGCGGTAGAGCCACTCCGATGATCTCCCCTACCGGGCGAGGGAACTGGCTCCAGCTAACGCCCATGAACGGCGCTGCGTCGGGCGTCCAGCTACGAGGGTATGGGGTGTAGTTGAGGAAGGTGTGGCCCAGCTGTACGTGCCACGGCTGATCGAGGCCGAGCTGGGCGATGAGAATCTCTTTGGCTTCTGGTGGGATATTGGGATTGCCAACAAACTGATTTTGGATGCCACCGGGCTGCGCACTCATGATGGAGAACAGAATGAAGATGAATCCGTAGAACAGAGCAATCATCTGTAGGAGGCGTTTCCCAATAAATTTCAGCATGTATCAGCTGCTCCGTAAAGGCCGAGGATCTGCGAAACACTACCACATGCCGAGAGGCTGAGGCCGACTCCGTGGCCTCTGTAAAAGGGCATAGAGAAGGGGCGCCCATCGGGCGCCCCTTCTCAGGTACTTCAATAGTTTGTGGTTACTTAACCACAGTCCCGATTGAGCCTGACAGGTCTGCAAGGCCCCCGAGGGAGGTAGTGAATGGGTACGACACGCCTGTGCTGTAGAACTCCACGATTGGAGTTGTGAACAACACAACGTATGGCAGCTCATCAGCGAGAATCTTCTCAGCTTCCCAGATGAGTACCTTTGCCTCGTCCTCAGTCTCTGCCGCGAGAATCGCGTCAGCGGCTACATCGAACGCAGCGTTGTTGAACCCGGTGGAGTTGTTTCCATCGTTCGTCTCAGCAAGGTTCCTTGAGTGCCAGAAGGACTCGTGGAAGGTTGGGAGCGCTGGATTACCCAGGCCCCATCCGAGCAGGTACAGATCGAATGGAATCTCTTCACCAACGCCAGGCCAAATGGCAGCAACGATGGTGTTGAAGTCCGTTGGAGTCGCGTGTGATGTCACACCGATGATCTCGAACCAACCTTCGATCCACAGTGCAGCAGTTGCGCGCAATGGGTCGTAGGAAGCTGGCGGAGCCAGGATTTCAAGGTCAACTACTGGAACACCCTCTGGGTCGATAATGCCGGACCCGTTAGTGATGGTGCCCTCTTCGTCAACCGTAGGCTCAACATCCCATGTGAAGCCGTCAGCCTTTAGCGCCTCAACGGCAAGCGTTACACGCTCGGACTCTGAAAGACCTGTGTAGGTTCCAGCGATGCCGCCGGCTACATCAGCGTCGTACCAGCGGGCGTTGCCCTGTGGAACGAATGTGTAGAGCGGAATTGCTGCACCCTGAAGGACGTTCTGAGTTAGGAACTCTTTGTCGATCATGTAAGCGGCTGCCTGACGGAAACCGAGGTACGAACCTGGTGACTTACGTGTATTGAACGCAACGTAACGGAAACCGTTCGATGGGTTCGCAATGAAGTTCAGGTTCGGTGCATCGATACCGCGCTGACGAAGACCAGGGCCAACACCAAGAGGTGTGATCCAGAAGTCGTTCTCGCCGTTCTCAAGCGCAAGCATTGCTGCTGCCTGGTCGGTCTGAACGGACCAAGTTGTCTCAGCAACGAAAGGACCATCGGAGTAGTCGAGGGTGACATCGCCACCGCCGGAACCGTAGTACTGAGCGTCATCGAGTTGGACCGTACCGTCTGAGTACGTCTTGTGTGTCTCAGGAACGAAGTGCTCGTTGTAGTTCATGACTACGAAAGCGCCCTCTTCCCAAGTGTCGAGTGTGAACGATCCACTGGAAAGGTCAACACTGACGTCGGCAGCTTCGATTGAAGCTACTGGGTCATCTGATGCCACAGCGGCAGCGACAGCGTCGCCCCATGCGGTAGCAGGCATGACAGGACCGGTACCGACGTTATGTGGCCAGACGCCAAGCCCAGGCTTGGAATCGAACACGTACTGTACGGTGTAGTCGTCGACTGCCACAACATCGAGAAGACGTGGTGACGAATCCTCGCTGTATGGATAGGCGGACAACCATGTGCCACCAATAGCCATATCGCGAGCCGCAGCGAATGTGAAGGCTACGTCGTTAGCGGTGATGGATGAACCATCGGACCACTTCTGATTGTCCTTCATTGGCTGGGTGATGGTCCAGGTGTCTCCGTCCTGAACCGAGGCTGCTGG
>CAXMPE010000226.1:0-4391 GCA_964195245.1 uncultured Verrucomicrobiales bacterium
GGTCAGAGATCGGGGCTAGTTGTTGGGTGGGAACGGCCGAACCGGACCCACGAACTTGAACTAGTAGGGTTCGGGAATGGCAGCCTCACCGAAGATCCAACTTGGTTTGAGGGCCAATCTTGCTCAGTTTTCGTTGTTGGTTGTCGTTAATGCGCTCGTGGGCGGGATGTTGGGCCAAGAGCGGACGGTGTTGCCGCTTCTGGCTCGAGAGGAGTTTGGACTCACCGGTATCACGGTTGCCCTCACATTCATTGTTGCGTTCGGGATCACCAAGGCGGCCACCAACTTCGTTGCCGGAACCCTGTCAGATAAGTACGGTCGCAAGCCTGTGCTTATCGCTGGCTGGCTCATCGGGATTCCGATCCCGCTTCTGCTCATTTGGGCGCCGGTATGGGGCTGGGTTGTTGTGGCCAACGTGCTTCTCGGGGTCAACCAAGGCTTGACCTGGTCAACAACTGTGATCATGAAGATTGATCTCGTCGGGCCAAAGCAGCGAGGGCTGGCGATGGGGCTGAACGAGGCCTCCGGTTACCTTGCTGTCTCAGCCACTGCGCTGCTTACCGGGTTCATTGCCGCCAGGTACGGACTGCGACCAGAACCGTTCTATATCGGCATCGCGTATGCGGCGTTGGGCCTCGGTTTGTCAACCCTTGCAGTGAGAGAGACCAAGGGGCATGCTCAGCAAGAGGCGAAGGAGAGCGTCGAGGTTGCTTCGGTCTCAACTAGCGAAGTGTTTCTCAATACGAGCTTCAGGGAACCGTCGCTCTCCGCAGCCAGCCAGGCGGGGATGGTCAACAACCTCAATGACGGCATGGCTTGGGGTCTCTTACCGTTGGTGTTTGCAGCAGCGGGCCTCACGATCTCTCGCATCGGTATCCTGGCCGCTATCTATCCGGCGGTATGGGGGTTAGGCCAGCTTTTCACCGGAGCGTGGTCGGACAAGGTCGGCCGAAAACGGCTGATTGTGGCCGGCATGTGGGTCCAGGCCGTGGCCATAGGCGCACTTGCTGGAGGTGAGGGGTTCGCCGTCTGGGCCGGAGCGATGGTGCTTCTAGGAGCGGGCACGGCGCTCGTGTATCCAACTCTCCTTGCGGTAATCGCCGATGTGGCCCACCCGCTTTGGCGGGCGACATCGGTGGGTGTCTATCGGCTCTGGCGTGATGCCGGTTTCGCGGTGGGCGCCCTGCTCACTGGGGTAATTGCAGACCTCGTGAGTCCTCAGGCGGCTATCTGGACGGTGGCTGTCTTGACTGCAGCTTCAGGGGTCGTGGTAGCTGTGCGGATGCGAGAAACGAACCAGGGCCGGAGCTAAAGCTCCGGAGTAGAGCTAGAGCAAACACAATCGATGCTCCCTTGGCTCCTGCTGGTTGCTCGTCTGGCTAGTGGGAGAGCTTGGAGAGGGCTTCGCCTAGGAATGACAGGACCAGGGCTCTGGGGTCTTGGGTCTCGAGTAGGTCGGAGTAACGGAGTGCTACACCGAACGGCTCTGTCGGAGGAAGGCGGTCGCGCGTTTCGTCCTTCCACCAGGGTGCAACGTAGGCGTATGGCTCGGGGATGAAAGCGTCGCCGGGGGAGAACCCAACGGAAGCACGAGACTTTGTGCCCTCGTCGCCCAGCTCGATGGCGAGATCGAAGTGCTCGGCCCAAAGGCGCGGGGCGGTGTCATCTCCATCCGGGGCGCCAGCGACCAAGTCTTCCAGAATGGATTGCCCGAACGAGAAGTAATCCCCAAGGAAGGCGACATCCGACACCTCGACGTTAAGAACCTCATCGAGGTTGTCCGGGACCTCGATGTCGTTCCTTTCTCCGCGGGCTCGGTCGTACTCAACCCCGGCGAAGACAAGCGCGTCCCGAAGCGTCGAAATGGGCACGGCGAGTATGTTGCATCCCGATTGCGACACTAGGTCCGCCTCTTCGAACCGCAGGACTCGGCCGTCAAACGATGGAGTCCCGAGCCCCCCAGGCGTCGGTGTGAGCCAGACCTCTCCGTCGGCCTGCTGGCGAGCGAAGGAAAATGCATAGAAGGCGATCAGATGGAGAGACCGGCGGGTGGTTGCGAGAGAGTCTGAGAGCGGAGCGAGGAAGGTCATGGCGGGCCAAGCGTAGTTCATATCGAGATCGCTGGTTCCCTCAGGCTGCCCCATCCGCCCTACGGGCACCTTCCCCACAAGTGGGTAAGGAAGCGTGAAACCCTATCTCTTGGAGCAGTTAGGTGCCTACTTCCCCGAGCTCGGGAGCCATTGTTCAGCACCTACTTTGCGATGGAGCTGATCTCGAAGAGGTGCCCGTCTGGGTCGCTAAAGAAACAGCGTGTCTCCATCCCCTGTTCCAGCGGGGGAGTGAGGAACGTGGCCCCACGTTCCATCAGGGTTGTATACGCCTCCTCACAATCAGGAACCCTGATTGTGAACGAGTGATCTACCACGCTTGGATCAGAGGGGGGTGCAAACGTCGTGGAAGGCTTGTCAGGCGTCGGTTCTCCTCCAGTCACCAGAAGAATCCAGGCACCGCTGAACTGTACGACGACGGATGTGCCTCCGTACTCACCGAAGAAGTCAGCGCCGAGGACATCGAGGTACCAAGCCTTCGATTCGGAGATGTCCCCGACCACCAAGATGGTCGTGAGAGCCATCTCGGTGGTCGGGAAGTCAGGCATAGCTTCGGCTAGGGGCAGGGTGTCCCAAGGAGGTGTGGGCCATCGGTGAAGGTGCATCCGAAGGCCGGATCAGCGACAGCGGTTGGATCCAACCAGTCATCGCCCTCAGGCTTGAGCCCGTAGTTGACCCACGCCGCCAACTCCAAGAAGCCGGTTGCGAACTCAGCGGCGGTGAAGTCACAATGGTTGACTCCGCGAATGGCTCGCTGGACTAAGAACTCAGACTTGCCGTTGGCCGCCACTCGCTTGGCGTACTCAATTTCGTTATGGACTGGCACGAACAAGTCGCCGAGGTTGTGCAGCGTTAACACTGGGATCGAGATGTCGCCCGAGATCGTCGGCACTTGAGCGAGACCGTTGGGTCGGCGAGTCTGAGGATCAGCAGCGATCCTGGCGATCCCATCGTTGAGCAGCTGCTCCTCGGGGGTGAGAGCGGGATCTCCGTCGAACTGATAGACAACGTCAATATTCTGAGAGGGGGAGCCTGGGGCTCTCGCTAGCGACCCATTGCCGAGCCCGAGATCAAAGAGGAAGTTCCCAGGTCCGGTACCGAAGTTCGGTAAGCTGTTCCAGAAGTACCACGCCTCATCAAAGTTGGGACGTTCTCCACCTGAGCGCAGCTCGGTGAGGTTCTTCAGGTTGGTGCCATCGGTGGTGAGGACGATGGGCCACCCACCGGGAACAGCTTCGAGGTTGGCCTTGATCGTTGGAACAGTCAAGCCGACGTAGGTTGCAGTATCCACCGGGAACTGCGATGCCCCGGTGCCTAGCTGCTGGGCTGCCAAGTTGAAGTCCAAGAAGAAATCGAAGAGGGCGTGATCCGCGACAACACCACAGATGGGCATAGCGGCATCGTATGCCTTGGGGTATTGCTCAATGGACACAGCCGTGATGTGACCACCCATTGACGCGCCCGTGATGTAGGTCTTGTCGGGTAGCCCCGCCTTGGTGATGCCAGTGAATTTCTGGGCAAGGGCATGGGTGTCCTGGACTCCCACGGCAATGTCGTAGTCATTGCGGCTGTAGCTGGAAGCTGCCCAGGCGTAGCCTTGCGAGATGAGCAACGGGCGCAATGGATGGTTGTCTACTTCAAGCTCAAGGCCGGTGCCAGCGAAGCCGTGTGCCCACATGACTAGGTCGCCGTTCCAGTTGTCGGGGACCTCGATGCGGTAGCCGGCATCGCCCTGAGTTCCCCAGTACGCGGTGGCCCCTGGGAGCGCCTCAAAGGGCAGTTTTGTCTGATCGACGAAGTAGCCAGGCGGAGGTCCGGCGGAGGCGACGGGAGCTGCAATGACCATCGTCAGGACAGCTACAACCACCAATGAGCGCATGCGACGCATGAGAATCCCTTTCGTGAGCTGCCCCAAACTTAACGGGATACCACTCTCCGTGCCCTCGAAACTGGAGGGTATGTTGTTCGCCTACTCGGTCTGTTCCTTCGATAGGTCGCCCGCAGGCGGGGGGGCAAGGGAGCGAAGGACGGTGCCGGTTTCCTTGTCGGCTGGGAGGAGGGTTTCTAGGCGCAGTTCTTCAAGGGTTACGTCGTAGGGAGCCCCGATAGTGGCGATGGTGGTCAAGAAGCTGAGGTTGCCCAAAGGCGTGGCGATGATCATGGGAACCAAGAGGTCGGAGCTGGTAGGGAGTCCTGGGTCGGATGGAAGGTCGCCGAGACCCGCATAACCCATGATTTCTTCCAGCAACTGCGTTAGGTCTTGATCACCGTTTCGCTCAGCAA
>CAXMPE010000227.1:0-5644 GCA_964195245.1 uncultured Verrucomicrobiales bacterium
TCCGGCGGCGTCGATCACTTCCTCGACAGTGGCGCCCACCGGCGCCTCAACAACGCCGGGCGTTCTTACATCGCCAGAGACACTGAACAGCCGGGTTGGGGAGGCTGCATAGATACCTGCTCCGTCACGAACAATCCGAAGAACGTGGGCCAAGGTTTCCACATTGTTGACGGCGGTGGGGCGGCCAAAGAGCCCAGAAACAGTTGGATACGGGGGCTTCTGTCTTGGCTCACCACGGAACCCTTCGATACTGTTGAACAGAGCCGTCTCCTCACCGCAGATGTAGGCTCCTGCTCCTCTACGGATCTCGACCGTTACGCCTTCTAGGTGCTGCGCCGACTGAGCAATGGCGCTCTGCAGGCGGGCTGTAGCCAGCGGATACTCACCTCGGATGTAGATGAAGGCGTGATCACTCCCGGTAGCAAAAGCAGCCAGCGCAACAGACTCGATGACGGAGAAGGGGTCGCCCTCCATCAGATAGCGGTCTTTGAAAGTGCCGTGTTCGGACTCATCGGCGTTGCAGACCAAATGTCGAGGGCCAGGCTCGGCGCTCACAAGCTTCCACTTGAGACCGGTTGGAAAAGCGGCGCCTCCCCGCCCAGTGAGACCTGACTCCTCCACCTGCTCGATCACCCAGGCGGCCCCCTGCTCTCTAGCCTTAGCCAGAGCGGCAAAGCCACCAGCGTCCTCATAGGACTCAAGCGACTCGGGGTCGACGACTTCGACCAACCCCGTGATCTGTTTAGGGAACGTAGCCGTGAGTACGGACCCGGGCCCCGTGATCGAGAGAGCGACTTCCCCGGCTGTCATCTGCAACCGAGCCGGCGCACGGTCACATTGTCCTAGACAGGGGGATGCGGTTTGATCATCTCGCAGAACGAAGCCCACGGTGCGGCGGCAGATAATGTCATCACAGATGTATGTCGTTGTTTCTTTCACATCGTCCACCAGCAGCATTGAGTAGAAAGTTGCTACTCCGTACGCCTCGGCTGGCGGAACGAGCAAACGGTCTGAGACGTAGGCAAGGCCTCCCTCCGACACGCCGCCCACAGCATCTTGCAGGGCCCACAGCGCTGGCAGGAGCAGATGTCTCAGCTGCTGAGCCTGGTGAAAACCCAATCGCGATGTTCGACCATCAGGCTCCGAAGACGGCCCACACACTCGGTCCACCGCCACCCGCTCAAGATCGCTCGGCATCGCTGTCATGGTGTGTTGCACTTAGATCTTCTCCAAACGAACCGCCGTCGCCTTGAACTCGGCGGTACCCGACTTTGGATCCCAGGCATCGATAGTCAGAACGTTCACATCGACGATCTCGGGGTAGTGGAACGCCATGAATGCAAGACCAGCGCGTTGCGTCGAGACCACCCTCACCGGAGCCTCAATGCTGCCACGTCGACTTGAAATGCGGACGCGCTCGCCAGTCTTGACCCGCAGCTGATTCGCGTCTTCGGGCGAGAGGTCGATATCGGCACCGGGCCGCGACGGTGCGTCGAAGTGACCGGTCTGTGCCCCGGTGTTATAGGACTCGAGATGTCGGCCTGTGGTAAGTCGCGTAGGGAACTCGTCGGTGAGCTCATCCACCGGCGGTGCGTGGACAACAGCATGGAATGGTGCGGGTGGACCCTCCCGAGGTTCGGCCCAGAATCGTCCGTGCAGGAAGGTAGAACCGGGATCTTCCAATGTCCGGCAAGGCCACTGCAGGCCACGTTCAGCCTCAAGCCGCTCGTAGGTCATACCAAAGTGGATTGGAGAAAGACCTCGCAGCTCATCCCACCACTCCTCCGCTGATTGGTCCTTCCAGCGGGCACCCAACTCGCTTGCTAGGAGCCCCAAGATGTCGATGTCGCTCTTCGTGCCGTCGGGCGGCCGAACAGCCGCTCTCACCCGCTGCACCCTTCGCTCAGAATTGGTCACTGTGCCTTCAGACTCAGACCATGCCGCAGTTGCGGGGAACACCACATCAGCAAGAGAAGCAGTTTCGGTCATGTATATGTCCTGAACGATGAGGGTATCGAGTCCCAAAAGCAGCCGCCTGGTGCGGACATTGTCGGCCTCGGACCGTGCCGGGTTCTCACCGATGATGTAGACCGAACGCACTTCGCCGCGTTCCATGGCCTCAAACTGGAGTGACAGGTGCATGCCAGATTTGGCTGGCACCGGCATCTCCCACGCCTCCTCGAACTTGCTCCGGAGCGCCTCGTCTTCCACATCCTGGAAACCGGGCAGCTTGTTGGGCAGCGCTCCCATATCTCCGCCACCCTGAACGTTGTTTTGGCCTCGAACGGGGACTAAGCCCGATCCATACCGGCCAATATGCCCGGTGAGGAGCGACAGGTTGATTAGAGAAAGCACGTTGTCAGTAGCGTTGTGATGCTCGGTGATCCCCAACGTCCAGCAGAGTTGTGCTGTGCCAGCAGAGGCGTACGCGTGCGCCAACTCCTTGATTGCTTCAGCCGGCACGCCGGTGACTGCTGCTCCCCGCTCCAACGTCCAATCGGCAACCGAAGCTTTGAACACATCGAAATCCACGGTGGCGTTCTCGATGAATCCTTCATGAACAAGTCCGCTCTCGATGATCTCGCGTGCCACCGTGTTTGCCAGCGCAACATCAGTTCCGACGTCAATGCCGAGCCAGAGGTCAGCGAACATCGCCGATTCACTTCTCCGAGGGTCAACCACGAACAACTTCGCTCCGTTGCGAACACCCTTCAGGAGATGTTTGAAGAAGATCGGATGGGCGTTACGCGCGTTCGAGCCCCACAAGATGATGACATCGGTGGTTTCGATCTCTGCGTAGGAGGAGGTACCTCCTCCAGCTCCAGTTACTGCCGCCAGACCGACGACTGAAGGAGCGTGTCAGGTTCGATTACAGGAGTCAATGTTGTTGGTTCCAAGCACCGTCCTGGCGAACTTCTGTGCGGCGTAGTTCATCTCGTTGGTCGCTTTGGAACAAGAGAACATGCCAATGGCCTCAGGGCCGAACTCTTGTTTCGTATCAGCGAGTCCAGACGAAGCTCGGTGCAACGCTTCTGCCCAAGTCGCAGGACGAAGGTTCCCATTCTCACGTACCCACGGGTGGGTCAACCTCTGTGTATTCATCTCACCTCCTCTCGTGTGTCAAGCGTACCCACTTGGGCTCGCGTTGCGCGTCGTTGCGACTCTCAAAGTTTCTTGAAGCTAATGTCGAAACGGATCAAGCCTGTTCGTCGTACTTACGTACAATCAGAAAGCGACAACAAAGGAGCGCTCCAATGCAGTACGCACTACTTATCTATTCCGACCCGAAGGCAGCGGATCAAGTCGAAATGGAGACCGTCATGGCGGAGTACAACAAGTTCACCGCGGACGTCCAGTCAGAAGGAATCCTTGTGGCCGGTGAGGCGCTCCACGATGTGGAGACCGCTACCACCGTGAGGGTCCGTGAAGGAGCTGCCACCCACACAGACGGTCCCTTCGCTGAAACAAAAGAAGTCTTCGGCGGTTTCTATATCGTCGACGTCGCTGACCTCGACGCAGCCATCGCTGTGGCTGAACGCCTCCCAGGTTCTTGGTGGGGCTCAGTCGAAGTCCGACCGATTATCGACTTCAGCCAAGACCAGTAGCTGAGTGAGCCAGGCCTCAGCCGCTCTTGAGACGGTCTTTCGTCTGGAGTACGGCCGGGTGCTCGCGACGCTCATCCGTCACGTCGGCGACATTGACCTCGCCGAAGACTCGCTCTCAGAAGCAATGACTGCCGCTCTAACTGCCTGGGAATCAGTAATCCCCGAGAATCCTGGGGCTTGGCTCACCACCACCGCGCGCCGAAAGGCAATCGACCGACTTCGCAGGGCCGCCAACTACACCTCGAAGCAAGCTGAGTTGAGGCACCTTCGCCAACTCGAACAAGTGGAAGACTCGCCCGACGAGCAGGCCCACGCAATCGTTGATGACCAACTTCGCCTGATATTCACCTGCTGCCATCCGAGCCTGTCCTCAGAGGTACAGGTTGCGCTCACGCTCAAGACGCTCGGGGGTCTCTCCACCCAAGAAATCGCCAGAGCATTCCTTGTCCCAGAAGCGACAATGGCGCAGCGAATCGTCAGAGCCAAGAAGAAGATCAAGACAGCCAACATCCCGTACCGAGTGCCGCCAGAGTCAGAGCTAACCAGCCGCCTGTCTGCTGTGCTGCAGGTCATCTATTTGATCTTCAACGAGGGCTACCTATCAGCAGCCGGCGATCGCTATCTCCGAAGAGACCTATGTGCTGAAGCATTACGGTTGGGAACGCTGCTCACTTCACTCATGCCGAGGGAGACGGAAGCGGCAGGGCTGGCGGCCCTCATGAGCTTCCACCTTGCCCGCTTTGAGGCTCGTACCGACGAAGACGGCCAGGCAGTGCTCCTCGAAGATCAGGACCGCTCGCTTTGGGATCACGAAGCCATTGCTGAGGCAGATCGACGCCTTACCCATACCCTCGAATCAGGAGGCAACGGCCCCTACGTTCTACAGGCCGCGATCGCTGGCGTCCACGCTACCTCTCCCAGCTTTGATCAAACTGGCTGGGAAGAAATCGCCTTTCTGTACACGCAGCTCCACGCGCTCCAACCGTCACCTGTGATTGCTCTTAACAAGGCAATAGCGATCGCCATGTCGGTTTCCCCCCAAGCAGGCCTCGAGGAAGTCGAGCTACTAGGCGAAGCTCTCGGCCAATATCCACACTTTCACACAGCCCGAGCGAAGTTGCTTGAGCGAGTTGGAAGGTTTGAGGAAGCGGAGAGGGCAATAGAAGTCGCCCTTACTCTCACCCTCAACACATCTGACCGAGCCCATCTAGAAGCAGAACTCAAACGAATGGGAGGCCTTTAGGCCTCCCATTCGTTCTTCTATCGATCTTTCGAGTTAGCTCGTCCGTGCCGGTTCTTTCAACCGTCACAGCCGCCGCGGTGGGACCAGCTTCGCAGTCCTCGAGAGTTGGTGGTCCGAGTTTGAGTCGCTACCTATCTACCGTCACTTTCCAAAGAAAGCTGGCGAGAAGCGGCCCAATAATGGCGTTCGCTTCTCAGCGGTCGGCCACCTCCAGGGTCCCAATGTGTTTACTCAACGTTGGATCACCTCCTCTCTCTGGTACGAGCACTATGGCACAAGCACTTGCCGAATGTCGACCTTTTCTTCCTGAATCTTTGATCGGACGTCGGGCCCGAGGCGCTAACCTGAGCCTGCTCCACCAAGGTAAAAGACCAGTGGTCTACGAAAGAACGGTCAACCCGAGAGATCGGAGGTGGACGATATGCGCACATTTGAGATTCTGATCCTCGTCTTCAGCCTGATCTTCGCGTCATGGCCCCTCGCCATGTCGGCCCGGTACCCGGTCACTCGAGCGACCCTGGCCATACCCTTAACGCTGGCGCTAGCCGGCCACTTCACCCTCGAAGGGTGGCGCTGGCAAATGGTCTTCCTGTATCTGATCGCACTGTGGATCCTCATTCGATCCGTTCGCTTTGTTTCGTCGGGCTATCACCCAACCAGCGACGCAAGGTCCAAACTGCTGAGTTTTGGCGTATTCCTTGCGTTCCTCGTTGGGATCTCGGGACCAACGCTGTTGCCAGTGGTGGATCTTCCTGCTCCCATCGGCGGCCTCGACGTGGGCTCAGCCTCGCTGCAT
>CAXMPE010000228.1:0-3823 GCA_964195245.1 uncultured Verrucomicrobiales bacterium
CCCGCACTCTATCGGAGTCTGGGTTGACTTGCTGGAGGAATGTCAACGTTTTACGGGAGACTTAGAGCGTCCTCCATGGCCTTGGCGACCCTCGCCCAAGCAGGGCGCGTTGGATCGATCAACTCCATGTGGTCCAAGCCCTCTAGCCGGAGGTACTCGACGGAGTCACCGGCGGCCTTGGCGGCCTCTGCAAAATCGTCAGAATAGTGAATGGGCACTTGTTGATCGGCGGTACCGTGGGCCAGGAGCAGCTGAGCTCCGACAGGAAGAATGTGAGCTGGGCTGTGGTCCTTGACGTTGCGCCCAGCAAGAAACTGCGCCGCGGCGCCCTCACCAAGACCCTCCTCGATGGCTCGGGCTAGGTCGGTCACCCCCGCTAGCGACACCGTAAGCGTTGGCTGAGCGGACTTGGCGGCTTCGAGAGCAAGCTGTGCGCCAGCTGAGTGCCCAAGAAGTCCAAGCCGGCTCATGTCAAGACCGAGTGGATCTCCGACGGAGTGCAGATGCTCGATGGCCAGCGCGATGTCGCTTGACGCAAGCGACATACCCAACCCCGCTCGTGAGTATTCGAGGTTCCATGTTGCAAATCCTCTGCTCGTCAGGTCGACCGCGAGATCGTCGAGGGTGTCGAGCGTCCACTGGTGCCGCCAAAAGCCACCGTGTATCAAGATGATGACTGGGTAGGGCCCGGGCCCTGTAGGGATCCGGAGTTCACCGACCTGATCGGGGGAATTGCCGTAGCTGATTGGCTCACTTGGGTGGAGGATTGAGAAGTGGAGGCGCCGAATAGCGTCTCGATAGCCTCCGACACCTCGTCCGTAGATCGAGTAGGTACATGCAGGGCCGATGCGAGAGTCAGCCCGCCACTGTTCGCGCTCCATCACATTAGATATGTGTAGCTCCACAGTGGGCACGCCGATAGATGTGATTGCATCGTGAAGGGCGTAGGAGGTGTGGGTCAAAGCGCCTGCGTTCAAGACAATTGCGTCAAAGACGCCGGGTGCCTCATGCAATTTGTCGATCAGCTCACCCTCGTGGTTTGACTGGAAGCTGTCGACCGTGTGGCCGAGTTCGGCAGCCCAGTTAGAGCACTGCTCAGTGAGGTCCGCCAAGGTTGTCGAACCATAGATATCGGGCTCGCGGGACCCAAGTCGATTCAAGTTCGGTCCGTTCAGGACAAGCAGGTGCATCGGGTTAGCGTACCGTTCTTTTGGGCTCGCTCGGTGATTAGCGAGAAGGAACACTTTGAGCAGTTTCGTCGTCATACTGGCATGCACATGAGCAGACGCAGGCATCTTTTCTCGGTCAGAACGGCCATCATGGCCCTCTCGGCCGTGATGGTGCTGAGCGCTTGCAGCACCGACTCGTTATTTTCCCCCGACGGCGTCTCTGGTGACTGGCTTGCCGATGTTGAAGAGGTTGAGGTGATCCCGGTTGCCACAGATCTACCCCCGCCCGAGCTCATCTCATCCAACAGCGCTGTTTGGCCCAACGATGCACTGGCGTCGGATGCGGTGGAAGCCACCGAGGCGTTGGCTCTCATTTGGGCAGCGTCGGGTGGCAAGGATCGCTTCGTACAAGTTGCGAGAAGCGACATGGCGGTGGTGGCACCGAACCTAGCCTTTCCTGAGTTCATCCCAGAGTCTGTTGCCTTCGTTTCTAGTCAACTCATCTTCCTGACACAGACCGGGGAGCTGGCCCAGACACCGCTTGCTGCCTTCGGCCTTTGGTCCGTGGAGCCATATTCGCTGAGCCGGTCTGTTGGTCAGAAGGCCGTCATATTCGTTTATGACCTGGGCGATGAGCCCAGCTTTGAGGGGGATCTCACTCTTGGGTGTAGCCAATTCCAAGACCGCGCACTCTCCAGCTGCGATCCAGTACCCGTCGGTCAGGCGTCGGGTTGGTGGCTGTCGAGCCTCCAAGGGAACATTTTGGTGTGGTATGTGGGAGCGCTGCGGTACGAGATGACGGTAAGACCGCCAATTACCCGGGTGATTGGCCAAAGAGTTGCAGCTAGTAGCGTTCCGCTGGCCACTCTTGTGGGCACTACCGAAGATCTCACAAGCGACACCTAAGGCTGAGCATGATCGATAGCCCCCGGGCAAAGCCCAAGATTATTCTTGACACCGATCCTGGAGTCGACGACGCCTTGGCGATCTTGGTGGCGTTGGACTACGCCGACCTGCGTGCCATTACAACAGTTGCAGGGAACGTAGGGGTGGAGGCTGCCACGACGAACGCGCTCAAAGTCTTGGCGCTGGCAGGCTCGACGGTTCCTGTCTACCGTGGTGCCGCCGAACCTCTCCATGACAACCCGGTGCGTGCCGAGCAGATCCATGGCAAAGATGGGCTAGGTGGGGCCAATTTCCCGGACCCGGTAGCTGGTCCCGAGCAGCTCGATGCCGTCTCGTTCCTGCTGCAGGTGACCCGACAAGAGCCAGATGCAACCTTGGTGGCCATTGGGCCCTTGACCAACATCGCACTGGCGTTGCGTGCCGATCCCACCTTCGCTGCTCGGATTAGAGGGTTAACCATCATGGGAGGAAGCAGCACGCATGGGAATATCACGAGCGCCGCCGAGTTCAACATTTTTGCCGACCCAGAGGCCGCCGACGAGGTGTTTCGGGCGGTTCAAGATATTCGGATGATCGGCCTGAACCTCACCCACCAGGTGGACATGGATACGTCACATGTGAACCAGTTCAGAGCAATCGGAACCCGCCGGGCAGACATTGTCGCCGACATGCTGGCCGGATACATTTTGGCGGTGAGCCGATACGGGACCGACCGCGTGTTTATGCACGATCCCACGGCGGTGGCGGCTGTCACTCACCCAGAACTCTTCGAGTTCGAGCATCGACATGTGAGCGTAGAAACAAAGGGCACCCACACACGCGGCATGACTGTGGTGGATCAACGAACAAGACCTGAAGGCTCAGCCAATGCCTTTGTTGCTGTCAATGTGGACAGGGAAGCTGTTATCGCGATGGTGATGGCCTCGGCGCTGTGAGTCTCCTACGGCGCTGGAACAAGCTGCAGCGTGGGACTGATGGCCGGTGCCGGCTCGCTTTGAGCACCAGGGGATACTGAGATCAGCAGGTGGTGCCCATCACTAGCGATCCAAAACGTGGAGTGCACCTCAAGCCACACTCGAACCGGAAGGGTAGCCAGGGCTTTCCGATCGTCCCGCGTGGCCGGTGAGTAGACCGTCACCCCCATTGCCTCCGAGGATATGGATCGCAGCTGGGCAACCTGATCGAAGTTACCGAATGCCGCCGCCATGCCAAGATGGGCATCTGCCCGGCCCTCCGGGGTCCACCATTCAACTGACCGGCAGGAGACACAGGCCACCATGCCGTAGCCATTAGTGGTGGTCAAGGTGTGGGCGCATGAACTGTCTTGAATGTGCATGCTCACATCATTGCAAGGCACTGTGACAGAAAGTGTGGACCGTTGAGACGGCCAGGCGTTACTCTTCGGCCTCATCCTCGGCTACTGCATCCACACGGCTCCCTGGCATCACAAGGGTTGGGATGCGAGCCGCCCTCACTACCTGGGCTGAAATGGACGACCACGTCGCGGCGTCGAAGAGGGGCTTAGTCGCGCCCATGATGATGAGGCCGGCACTGAGCTGATGTGCTGCGTCGACGATTGCAGCTGCCGGCTCGTTCTGATCCACATAGAGGGGGTCGGCATGAATGCCACGAGCCTCGAGGGCCGACATAATTGGTCCTGCCAGCCTCCGGCCGCGCTCGGTGACGTACTTGGTCACAACATCGGACACGTCTTGCTTGCTCTCGTCGGGGAAGAGTGGACTCCAGTC
>CAXMPE010000229.1:0-10724 GCA_964195245.1 uncultured Verrucomicrobiales bacterium
CAAGCAGAAAGCGACCATGTTGATGCTTCGGGTTCACAACGATGGCAAGGCGATTGTTGCCACCGAGGGTCTCGAGTTGGCGGAGCGATACTGCGCGAGGCTGCATGAATACGGCCTGCTGGCGACCATCGAGGAGCTCTAAAGAGAAGGCTCCCTTCGGTCGCCAACTAGAACTAGGACCAAGACTAGAACCAACCCCCAACCCAGGGTTTGGATCCTGTGCGGGGGTTGAGTTGTGGTTGTCGTTGTTGTTGTAGTGATCTCGGGCAGTCCCATGCCCTCGGGCAGTCCCATGCCCTCGGGCAGTCCCATGCCCTCGGGTAGCCCTGTTCACTATCCCCGAAGGGTCTCTAGGTTCGGCTGACGACCGAAGGTCGTACGGTGGCTACCATCGGTGTCTCAGGAGGGGTACATTGGATTTTGGGTTCAGCGAAGAGCAAGAGTTTTTGCGGTCCACCGCTCGCGATTGGTTCACCAACGAGAGCCCTATGTCCCACGTCCGTGACCTGATGGGAACCGAAGCCGGGTTCGATGTCTTGCAGTACGAGTCGCTCGCAGAACTTGGGTGGCAATCTATGGCCATCCCTGAGGAGTACGGAGGGGCTGGCTTCTCGTTCTTGGAGCTTGCGGTTCTTCTAGAGGAGATGGGGAGATCGCTCTACAGCGGGCCGTTCCTTTCGAGCGTCGTGCTTGGAGCGAACGCTTTGCTGCTGGCGGGCTCACAAGAGCAGAAGGCAGCCGTGTTGCCAGCAGTCGCTTCGGGTCAGCTAACGATGGCAGTTGCCGTCCCGGACAATGGTGGCGTCTGGACCCGAGAGAATATCAATACAACAGCAACTCAGAGCGATACTGGGTGGGTGCTCAACGGGGTCAAGGATTTCGTGCTCAACGCCCATTCGGCTGACAAGTTGGTGATAGCAGCGATGGTCGATGATGACGTGAGGCTCTTCCTCCTCGATGCTGCTGATGCGTCATTGGAGCGGGTTACCTCGCTTGATGAGACGCGACCAATGTCTACTATTCGGTTCGACGCCTTCATGGTGGCTGAATCTGCCCTGTTGCCGCTGAGTACAGAGGCAGTTGTTACCAAGCTCGGCCAGATCGCTTCGGTTGCCAACGCTCTCGATCAGATTGGTGGTGCCGCTGCAACCTTGAATGCTGCTGTGCAGTACGCGAAAGACCGTAAGCAGTTCGGGAGACCGATTGGTTCCTTCCAAGCCATCAAGCACAAGTGCGCCACCATGCTGCAGAAGGTTGAGTCAGCCAAGGCTGCGGCCTATTACGGCGCATGGTGCGTGGCTGAGGATAATGATGAGCTTGCTGAGGTGGCCGCCATCGCGAAGTCCTACTGTTCCGAAGCGTACTTTCACTGTGCCAGCGAGAACATCCAGATAACCGGCGGCATTGGGTTCACCTGGGAACATGACGCACATCTCTACTTCAAGCGAGCCACAAGTTCGGAGCTGTTGTTCGGCTCCCCGGCAGAGCATCGCGGACTGCTCGCTGGGGTTCTAGGCCTGTAGTCAATGCTGCTATTGCCCGCAGTGCAGGGTGTCCCCGCCGTTCTCTTTGGTGTTGGGCTGTTCATAGTCTTTCTGCTGCTTGCTGGGGTGATGTTGTTACAGGAAGCCAAGTTCGATCCAGCAACTGAAGCGCCTGAGTACATCTTGAACGACGCGGTCAAGTTCGTCGGTAGGCGGGTCGATCAGCAGGTTCGCGCCCGCATAGGGCACTCAGGTATTCAAAGGATCCTCGAGTGGCAGGTCTACTTTCTGCAGGAGTTGGCCCGTCGTGACAAGGAGGCTCCCATCGTCCTCGGTGACACAGATGGCGTTGCCGACTACATCGCAGAACAGCTTCTGGCCGATGGACATAGCGTCTCAGTCGCCGATGTTGCGAGTTGTCTCGAGCTACAGGGCGAATACCTCGTGTCGGTCGGGGCGGTGGGGGAGGCCGTGTCGGGTGATCTTGGTACTCTTGGCGCAGAGTTTGAAGGAGGAACAGATGTCCAAGATTCGACGACTTGAAGAGCATCGGTTCATTGGAACACGAGATGACATGGTCGTATACGACACAGATGACCCGGGCCAGGAGGCCATCCTCGAGACACGGGTTGTGGGCGATGACCTCATCTCAGCGACCTTGATCTCAACGTTCGGTCCAGATTCAATCGAGGAAGCTCGTTCGAGAGGTTTCAAGCCAGTCGGCAGCTAGTTGCGCAGTCGAGCCTTTGCGAGGGCCACGCGATGTCGGCGTCGAAGCGGTAGTGGAAGCGCCTGCACTAGCAGGGGAGGTAGCACCGGCACTCGGTCGACCACAAGCAGTTGGCCGTCGTTGCAGAACACCAGTCGCGATCGGATCAGGTTCGGCAAGTGTCGTGGCTTGGGGATGGCTTCGCCTCTTCTGGCTGCAGCGGCCAATCTCAAGAGGTCGGCAATTGCTCGTGGACCCAGCGCTGCGAGCCAAAACTCCCGGACGTAGGCGTCTGTCACGTCCAACATTCCCTCAGGCGATTGCACCAAGCGAGGCACCACTGTTTGATGGAAGGATCGGAGAGGACGTGGTCCCAAAGGCGCCGCGCGGTGAGCGGCGAGAGGACGGGTTGTAGTGTCAGTTCCTCCGGGTCCACGCCTCTCCATATAACGATGTATAACGCTAACCAACGTTACCTGTCAAGAGTGTTACGGGCAGGTCGCGAAAACTACGGCTCAGGAATCCCCATGAATAGTGTGATGGTCTGGCCGTCAACCACAGGAGAACCCTGCTCTGGATCGGTAGTAATGAGGCGTCCATAGCGCTCTGGTCGGTTGGTCTCTAGGTTCACGATGACGTAGCTGAGGTTGATTCCGAACTCATCGGCGAACGTCGCGAAAATTCCCTCGATCTCAGAGATTGTGAGGCCTGCCATGCCGGGAAGCAGGTACTCGGGGGTAATGCCGGTAGATATCTTCACGGTGAGCGTCTCGCCGTGTTGGACTTCAGTGCCCGGCTCGAGGTCCTGCTCGAGGATGGTGCCTTCTGGCTCTGTCGAGTCGGTCTCCTCACCGACGAACAGTAGATGCGCAGTAAGCACCACCTGCTCTAGCTCTTCAATAGTGAGACCTGGGAACTCAGAGAGGTCGGGCACCTCGGTAGTAGGCACCTTGAAGTAGTCACTCACGCCTGGTGGGTCCGGCGGGAAGGGCAGGACGGGTACGTCTGCAAGTGCGTAGTCCATGAACTCCTTCCATATCGGAGCCGGGACTCTGCCACCGAATACGGAGTCGTAGTACTTGTCGTTGATGGTGATCTTCCTCAATGGGATCTGTTCGTCCGGGAATCCAATCCATACGGCGGTGGACATTTGCGCAACGTAGCCAACGAACCACGCTTCGGTGTAGTTCTGGTGCGTACCGGTCTTGCCAGCCTGCGGCCGGTCCACAGCTAGGGCGGCCAATCTGGCCGTGCCTGCTGGAGTGGGAACTTTGAGCATCGGCCGACGGGCGGCGGCGACTAGGGCCGGATCGAAGATTTGCTGGTGGATGGTTTGGTGGTCCCAATCCAACTCGCCATCACGTGAAGTGACTGACGAGACGAGGAAGGAGTCTGGCCGCAGACCGTTGGTTGCGAAGGTCGTATAGGCAGAGGCCATCTCGAGCGGGCTCACAGCGCTTCCGCCAAGGGCTAGGGACGGAACTGGTTCTAGGGGCGAAGTGATTCCCATCCGTCGAGCGGCGTCGACGATGTTCTCGGGACCGGTCTGTATCGAGACTTGGGCGTAGACAACGTTCACAGAGCGATAGGTAGCGGCTTCGAGCGGAAGGAGCGGCCCAGCGGCGCCGCCGTGGACCGTCCAGATGTTTCCGAGCGATGAGCACACATAGGGGCACTCGATTTGCTGAGGACTGGTTGAATTCCAAAGCGATCTCAGGCTGATGCCTTGCTCGAGCGCCGCCAGCAGGGTGATTGGTTTGAATGAGGAGCCAGGGTTTCTTCTGCCCTGGACGGCCAGGTCGAACTGCTCGACCTCGAACTCGAGGCCTGAGGCCATGACAAGTACCGCACCGGTAGCGGTATCGACGCTGGCGATTGCTCCGGTTGGCGCTTTCACCTCAGGGTCATCAGGGGTGGGCACCCACTCTCGCAAGAGTCCGGTCGCCTTCAGCTGGAGACCGACGTCGATTGTGGTGTAGATGTCGAGACCGCCTCCACCGGCACACGTGGCGTCGTCGGCGGGACAGCCAAAGATTCGTATCTTCCTCTCGTCCTTGGTCGCCCCAAGGAAGGCGAACTCAGGGCTGTTCAAGAGCTGCTGCTTCACCTCAGCGACCACGTGTTCAAAGAGGCCTATTTCCTTGGTGTGGGGAACAACTCCGAGCGGCGCTGCCGTGGCTCTCTCCGCCACTTCTTGGGTAATGAACTCGCTTTCCAGCATCTCGCGGATCACGTCGTTTCGTCGTGCTATTACGCGGTCTTCGTTTGCCCTTGCATCATAAAAACTCGGGTTTCGAGCGAACACAGCAATGGCTGCCGCCTCGGACACGGAAAGTTGAGCTAGGTCCTTATCGAAGTATTCCTCGGCAGCTGCTTGGACTCCCCATGCGTTCCAACCTAGGTAGATGGAGTTGAGGTAGAACTCTAGGATCTGTGCCTTCTCGTATCGACGTTCCAGCTCGATAGCCGTGATGGCTTCCTTGATCTTTCGCTTGTAAGAGATCTCGTCGCCAACGAAGTGCTTCTTGACCACCTGCTGGGTGATCGTGGACCCGCCGCGCTGGCTATCTGACGTCAAGTTGTCGAGGAAAGCCTTGCCAATGGCACCGATATTGATTCCCTCGTGCTCGAAGAAGGTCTTGTCTTCGGCAGCCAGCATGGCGTACACCATCGCATCGGGAATGTCCTCGAATTGGATAGGCACGCTTGCCTTACCGTCGTGGAGTTCGGCTAGAAGGGTCCCGTCGGCTGCGTACACCCGTGAGGTTCTCGATAAGTCGGGGAAGACGAGGGACGCCGCGTCGATCTCGGGAAGATACTTATCGTCGAGTTCCACCCAGCTGTCAGCAGCCGCGTTGACCGCTAGGAAGCTGAACAGGCCAACCCATGAAGAGGCCAGCAGCGCGATCGACAGGAGCCAGGCGATGGCGATAGACCATCGGCCGCGCCGGTCGCTTCTTTCTAGTTCGTGAATGAGATCAGTCATGGGTTCCTATTGGAACGAGGAAGGCCAGGGAATGGTTCCTGTAGTCTGTGGACCCAAGAATACAGCTACTGAGATTATCCAAGTGGATCGAAGAGACACATCGAGCGGAATAGAGATCGAGCCCCTCTACGAGGGCAGCGGGCGCGAGCAGGATCCACCCCCGGGTGAGTTCCCGTTTGTACGGGGTCCCTATCGCTCCATGCACCGCGGTCGGCTGTGGACGATGCGCCAGTACGCGGGGTTCGGCACAGCCGAGGCTACGAATCAACGGTTCAAGGAACTGCTTGCCGCAGGGCAAACGGGGTTGTCAGTTGCCTTCGATCTCCCCACCCAGATGGGCTTAGACTCAGATCACCCTCGGTCTCTGGGAGAGGTCGGCAAGGTAGGGGTTGCGATCGACTCGATTCACGATATGCGTCGGTTGTTCGAGCAGATCCCACTGGCCGATATCTCTACCTCCATGACCATCAACTCCACTGCGCCGCTGTTGTTGCTGATGTACCAAATGGTGGCGGAGGAGCAGGGCGTACCCGGCGACGCCATTCGCGGCACTATTCAGAATGACATCTTGAAGGAGTACATCGCTCGGGGAACCTATATCTATCCTCCGCGGCCCTCCATGCGCCTCGTGACAGATGTCTTCGCATACTGCGCTGAAGCGCTGCCAGCGTGGAACACCATCTCTATATCGGGCTATCACATCAGAGAGGCAGGGTCGACGGCAGCTCAAGAGATAGCCTTCACCCTTGCCAACGCCATCGCGTATGTTGAGGCTGCGGTCGCCGCGGGGATGGACGTTGACGAGTTTGGCCCCAGACTCTCGTTTTTCTGGAATGGGCACAAACACTTCTTCGAGGAGATCGCCAAGTTCCGGGCAGCGCGGCGAATGTGGGCCCACATCATGGCCGATAGATTCCATGCGACAGATCCAAGGGCGTTGGCGATGCGTTTTCATACCCAGACTGCGGGCTCTTCGCTCACCGCTCAGCAACCTGAAGGCAACATTGTTCGAACCGCGGTGGAGGCAATGGCTGCTGTCATGGGCGGCACACAGTCGCTACATACCAACGCATATGACGAGGCGTTGGGTCTACCAACCCCTGAATCAGCGCGCCTTGCCCTGCGGACCCAACAGATCCTGGGCTTCGAGATGGGTTTGACTGATAGCGCTGATCCTTTGGGCGGTTCACATTACGTTGAGGCGTTGACCGACGAGCTTGAGTTGTTGGCTACGGGGCTGATCGAAGAGATCGACGAGTTGGGTGGGGCCGTTGCAGCTATTGAGGATAGGTTTCAAGAGCGCCTCATCGAAGAAGCAGCCTATGTTGCGGCGCGCCGGGTGGATTCGGGTGACGACGTGGTGGTTGGTCTCAATCAGTTCACCCAAGACGAGTCCCGAGAGTTTCCGACGCTCGTCGTGGATCCGGCGTTGGCAGAGGATCAGACAGCCCGCCTTGCAGCCATCCGGAGGGATCGCAGCAGCTCTGAGGTAGCAGCGGCGCTTGACGCCGTTAAAGTGTCCGCCGAGGGTACTGCCAACATGCTGCCGGCTATGAGGGTTGCTCTCCAAGCCGAGGCAACTATTGGAGAAATATCTGATGTGTTGCGAGATGTGTTTGGCATCCGTTAACAACCTGGTGCCCAGAGTGAGGACAGCATGACCCAATTCGACCCCATTCGACTCTTGATCATTGGTGGCGGACCCGCCGGTACACAGGCGGCGATGACGGCTGCCTCCCTAGGCGCTGAAGTGACGCTGGTTGAAAAGGACATCGTGGGAGGTGCTGCGCATCTTTTGGACTGTATCCCCTCCAAGACCATGGTCTCCTCGGCAGTTCGGATCCAGGCGATGCGCGACGCAGAGAACCTCGGCGTTCAGAGCGCTGATCGGAAGGTCGATCTGACGGTGTTGGCAGAGAAGATGGAGGAGATCTCGCGTGATATTTCCGAAGGGCACATCGACGTTCTAGAAAGTCAAGGAGTGCGGATCATTGACGGATTCGGCCGGTTCACTGGCCCCCACAGCGCTGTGGCAGTGGTGGATGACGAGGAGATTCCGCTCGAGTTCGATGTCGGGATGGTATCGACCGGCTCGTTCCCTCGAGTTCCAGAATGGGCAACTGTTAACGGGTCAACGATATTGACGACAAGAGACGCCTACTCGCTCGAAGCAATCCCAGAACACATCATCGTCGTCGGATCGGGTGTCACAGGGGTGGAGTTCGTTAATGTCTTTGAGGCATTGGGCGCAAAAGTGACCTTGGTGGTGTCACGTCAACAGGTGCTCCCACATAGTGATCCTGAGGTGGCGGTCGTCCTCGAACAGAATTTCATGGAGCGTGGCGTCACTCTTCTGAAAGGGGCTCGCGCTGAGGGCATCTCTCAAACTGGCGAGGGTCTAACTGTGCACATTGATGACGGGCGGAAGGTCGCCGGCAGTCATGTGCTCCTTGCGATAGGCTCCGTACCGCTCACTGACGGAGTGGGCCTAGAGGCGGCGGGGATAGAGCTGGATCACGGGTACGTTCCTGTTGACGAGTTGAATCGGACTGTCGTCCCCCACATCTACGCAGCGGGAGATATTTGCGGAAAGATGCCTTTGTCATCGGTGGCTGCCATGCAGGGTCGCAAGATAGCAATGGACGCGTTGGGCCGAAGAGTTACGCCGATCGACTACACCAAGGTTGCCCAGGCTATCTTCACAGTCCCTGAGATTGCTTCTGTGGGGCTAGACGAGGCGATCCTCGCCGCGGCAGGGCGGAGGATTCGTTCAACCAAAGTGCCGTTTGCGGCCAATTCTCGCTCGGTCATTCAAGGCAACACCGCCGGGTTCGTGAAGGTCATTTCTGACCCAGCGACTAATGAGGTTCTCGGCGGAACAATTGTCGGCCAGCGAGCCAGCGAACTAATAGGCATGTTGGCGCTGGCTGTACAAGGGAGTCTTCACATCGATACGTTGCTCGAAACCATCATGGTGTATCCATCGCTTTCAGAAAGCCTCACTGAAGCCTCCCACTAAACCCAACCTAGACCTAGACCTAAACCTGAACCCAACGTAGACGTGGGCCCGGCTCTCTGGGGTGGTCGTAGTTGTCTAGGTCGAGGTTCAGGTCGAGGTTCTTCCCCTACTTGACAATGGCGATGATGTCGCCGATGTTCACGGTGTCCCCAGGCTGCACCCGCAGGTCGATGACCTCTCCGGCGGTTGGCGACGAGATGGCGTTCTCCATCTTCATGGCTTCGAGCACACAGATGTTGTCCCCTGTTTCAACTGCGTCTCCTGCGCTGACCGATACTTTGACGATGGTCCCCTGCATCGGAGAAGTGATGATGCCGTCGCCACCGGTCGATGGACCACCGCCGCTTTTGAGTTTTGGGGCCTTCCTCCTTGGAGCCTCGCCGCCAACCCGCCGTACTGGTGGCGCCCAGAACGTGACATCGAACCGACGTCCGCCCACTTCTACGGTCATGGCGCGCTGCGCTCGCTCTTCGTCGGTCGGGAGAGGCACACCGACCTCGAAGTCAGCCCCTGATAGGTCGACCTCCTCCTCAAGCCACTTCGTGTGGTGCTTGTCCTTTAGGAAATCGGAGTGTCGGAGCACTGCGAGATGCGCAGGAATGGTGGTCTTAACGCCACTGATAACGAACTCTTCGAGGCAGCGGATCCCCCGAGCAATTGCGAGTTTACGCGTGGGCGCCCAAACAATCAGTTTCCCCATGAGATTGTCGTAGTACTGGCTTACCGTTGTTGACGGCTCGATCCAAGAATCGACCCGGACGCCTAGGCCGGTGGGCTCGCGGTAGTCGATGACGGTTCCGGGAGCCGGCAGGAACCCCTTTGAGGGATCCTCGGCGTTGATTCTGAACTCCATCGCGTGACCGTTGGTCTCGACTTCTTTGAAGGAGATTGGTTTCCCTTGGGCGATAAGGATCTGCTCGCGAACAAGGTCGATACCGGTCACCATCTCGGTGATGGTGTGCTCTACTTGGAGGCGGGTGTTCATCTCGAGGAAGAAGAAGTCCCCCTCTTTGTCTAGAAGGAACTCAACGGTGCCCGCACCCCGATAGTCGCATGCTTTCGCGACTGCTATTGCTGCTTTTCCGAGCGCTCTGCGCTGGCGGGCCCGCAAACGCGGTGAAGGGGTTTCCTCAATGAGCTTTTGGTGTCGCCGTTGTACAGAGCAGTCGCGCTCACCCAAGAAGACGATTCGGCCATGGTCGTCAGCCAGGATCTGGGCTTCGATATGCCGTGGTTCAAGCAGGTATTTTTCGACGTAGACGACAGAGCTCCCGAAGTACGCTTGAGCCTCCCGCCGAGCTCCGTCATAGCCTTCCAACAGCTCGTCTACCGAATGAACGACACGGAGGCCCTTGCCGCCGCCCCCTGCTGATGCCTTGATGGCGATGGGGAACCCGAACTCTTTTGCGATGGCCTTGAGGTCGTCGGCGGACTCGAGCGGGTCGTCTGTTCCTGGAACGAGAGGGACGCTTGTGCCGGCAAGGGCTCGGCGAGAAGCAACCTTGTCTCCCATCGTCCTCATAGATTCGGGCGACGGTCCCACCCAGGTCAGGCCTGCGTCGATGACCTTCTGGGCGAACTCACCGTTTTCTGCGAGGAAGCCGTACCCGGGATGCACACCCTCGGCCTCTGACTCGCGTGCTGCTGTCAGGATGCGGTCCATGTCGAGATATGAGTCTGCTGCGGGTGCCGGCCCGATGTTCCATGCTTCATCGGCGAGTTTCACGTGGAGGGCGTCTCGGTCCAGCTCGGAGTAGATCGCGATGGTCCGGATGTTCATTTCTTTTGCGGCTCGGATAACCCGAACAGCGATCTCGCCTCGGTTTGCAATGAGTAGTGATTTCATAGGCGCTACAGCGGGATGTTCCCGTGTTTCCTGACTGGAGGTGACGTGCGCTTGTTGCGTAGCATTCGGAGCGTTGCGATCAGTTTCTGTCTTGTGACCGAGGGCTCGATGACCTCGTCGACGAGCCCAAGCTCGGCAGCCCGGTAGGGATTGTTGAACTCCTCTTCGTACTCCGCTGTGAGTTTGGCTGTTGTTGCTTCGGCATCGGAGGCGTCAGAGATCTCCCTGCGATGAATGATGCGGGTAGCGCCCGCTGCTCCCATGACGGCGATCTGAGCCGACGGCCATGCGAATACGACGTCTGCTCCAACACCTCTCGCGTTCATGACGAGGTATGCCCCTCCATAGGCCTTTCGCGTGATCACAGTCACACGTGGAACCGTGGCCTCACAGAAGGCGTAGAGGAGCTTTGCTCCGTGTCGGATGATCCCCTCGTGCTCTTGCTTCACTCCTGGAAGGAATCCTGGTACGTCAACCATGGTGACCAACGGGATGTTGAATGCGTCGCAGAACCGAACGAACCTGGCCCCCTTCTCAGCGGCCTGAATGTCCAGCGTCCCAGCAAATGATGCGGGTTGGTTGCCGACGATGCCTATCGAGTGGCCATCGAGCCTGGCGAACCCGACCACCATGTTGGTAGCGAACTCGTTGTGCACGGGGTAGAACTCTCCGTCATCGAC
>CAXMPE010000230.1:0-5652 GCA_964195245.1 uncultured Verrucomicrobiales bacterium
CCTAGGGCGGCGAAGGCGCTTTCGACGAGGCGCTCATAGCTCGCCGAGCGATGATCAGTGCCTTGCCGCCGACTTTCCTCTCCGATTCGGACCGCATCAGTCCGGGTCAAGTAGGTCATGACTCGACCTTCGAACGGAATCTCGGAGGTGACAGAGTCGGTCACGTCAACTCTGTTGTACCTCCGCTCCCTCCTATCGAACGCGTCAAGGTCCGCTTCCTCAATCCGTAAGATCGCCCCGTTCATCTCGCCCGGAGTCGGGTAGATCCCGAGTGAACTTACCGTTCCCTCGAAGCGATGACGCGAAGCATCGACGAAATGCTTGTCAGCGGGGTCGTCGTGGATGTTGGCCATGGAGGCAATCCATGCGCGCCGGTAGCCCGACAGCGTGGCCCGGCCAAACCCCGTTGACAGTTCTACCGGTCGCCCGAGGGTCCCTTCCACACTGGCCGGGGAGACCAAGGAACCGTATCCGAAGAGCCAAAACGCAGACTGTTTGCGCATCCGCTCAGCCTAACCATCGAATCTCAGACACAGGTGGCGTCTCTCTTCATGACCCAACAAAGGAGATCCGCATGAGACACAAGCTCTCAAGAACCCTGATAACGGTGCTAGCCGTGATGACGATCATCCCGCTGGCAGCCGTCGCTGACGAAGACACAAGAGCGGTGGATGAACGTCCTACGACTGCAGTGGCGCGGGTAGATCCCGTCTCGGACGTGACACCAGAGGTAGACGGTAAGCCGATCGTTCGCGTTCGCGATGTTCGGTCTGATCGAGTCACAGACCGAGTCACAGACCGCCGTCACCGAGTTCGACCTAACGATCGCTCCCACTTCCTGCGTCGCCTTGTATCTGCAGGCTGCATCGCTGAACTACCCAGCGGAGAATGGGAATGGACTGGAGCGTGTGGACCTGACGAGCTTCGGCCCGGCATTCGCAGGCTCATCAATCGCCTGTTGTACAGCCACCTGTGGCGCCAGTTGTACCGACTCCTCCATTGGCTGAACGGGTAGAACCAGATACGGCAAGAGTCGCTACTGTCGAGGTTCAAGTGGATGTAATCGCCGATGAGCTCGATCGTTTGGTAGAGGGCGTGGTTGCTGGAAAGAACCACGCCTTCCACCGCGTCTACGACCTACTCGCCGACCGGCTGGTTGGCTTCGCGGTGCGGCGTCTCAGAGATAGAGGGGCAGCTGAGGATGCTGTGCAGCAGGCGTTCTTGGAGCTCGCGAGGACGTCATCGAGTTTCAGAGGGGATGGAGCGAGCCTAAGAGCCTGGTTATACGCCAGCGTGAGATTCCGATGCGCGGATGAGCACCGTCGGCGCTCTCGCCGGCCCGAACAGCCAACAGATCGCCTTCCAGAAGCCGCCGCACCGGAGCCCATGGATCGGTGGCGCAGCCCAGAGCTCACATCGGCGATGAATGCGCTCACCCAACGCCAGAGCCTCATGCTGGAACTTCGTCATGTCGACGGGCTGAGTGGTCAGGACATCGCCGACCTCCTCGATATGAAGCGTCCCGCCACCTACGCGGCACTGGATCGAGCCGAAGCGTCACTTCGAAAGGCTTTCACTGAAGCAGTGGAATCCTCAGCACCAGCGGCGTCTCTCCCAGTGAGGAAGGATGACCCACATGTCACCTCGTGACCCATTGGATGAGCTGAAGGCATCTCAAGCATCGATCACTCCGGTGTCCGATGAGACCCGGGCTGGACACCTCCTTGCTATCGACGAGGCGCTTGCCGACCGCGTTGTCGTCCCTTTTGGGCAGCGGGTCTCTGTTGTGCTCCGCTGGGCCGCAGCCGCCGTGGTAATCGCCGGGGTACTACTTCCGTCGGCAATCGTCGTTGCAGCCGATAGCCTCCCAGGCGACGCCCTCTATTCAGTGAAGCGAGCGACTGAACCTCTCCTTGCTGTGTTCGACAGCGAAGTGGTGGCTCGTCACCGCATCAACGAGGTAGTAGATCTCCGACTCCAGGACCGCCCAGCAGACAAGGCACTAGAAGACGCAACTCGCGCGGTTGACGACCTCCCATCCGATTCGCCGCTCAGGGACCAGTTGACGGACCTAAGCCCGACCACAACCACAACTACAACCCCGGCGCCCGCTGACACGGACGCAACTAGGACTAAGACCAGGACGAGGACAACAACTACACCCCAGAGTTCAACCTCGACAACTGCGTCGACGAGGCCTCCTACTGACCGAACCACAACGACAGTTGAAGGCGACACCGAAACAGACCGCTGAGGATAATCTTAGAGTCGGGGTTGAGCCTCGGTTCAGGTCTAGGCCCAAGTCTTCTGGTCGGTGCCCCCTCAGTCGGCTACGCCGACAGCTTCGCCAAAGGCTCAGCCAGCGGCTCCCCCGCAAGCAGGGAAGCAAGCGTTCAATTGCCCCAAGACACCGGCTCATCTCGGATCGAGCAGGGTCGGGGGTTGGTCCTAGTTTTAGTCCTAGTCCTAGTTGCGGATGCGGAACGCAGCCGCGTTATTCCATTTCCTTGTCCTGCTCGGACTCGTACTTGGAGAGCGCCATCAGGAACATACTCATCAAGATGAGCGAAGCAATCATCCAGGTCAATGGGATGATTCGGATCTCGAAAGCGTTCAAGCCCTCAATGTTGACCGGCCTCGGACCACGAGGTGCGTACAACACGAAGAGCAACGAATTGATCGAAGTCCAAGCGAACAGCGCTGCTCCAGAGACAAGGAAGGCAAGCTTCTTCCCTAAGTTCATAGAGTTCAGGAAGTAGGTTGTCCCGTAGAAAGTGAGGACAGCCCCGACGGTTACAAGGATGCCCGAGACAAAGAGGTTTGCTGACAACAGGCTCCGCATGAACTCTCTAATCATGATCCACCTCCAATTGCTGCGCTCCCGAGGGTCGGGCCCCACAAGTACTCTGCGATGAGATCGAGCTCTTCTGCAGTCAGAAGGCCGCCAAAGCTAGGCATGAAGCCTCTGCCAATCCCGTTGATTCCGTACGCAACCCCCGACTCAGAGCCTGTGGAGATGAACTCGGCTAGGTCGCCCACTTGGGCGAACTGCACGTGAGCCCTAGGTGGGAGGAGCGAAGGTCCGAAACCACCAGTAGCGATGGGAAGCGTGAAAGGAGCACCAGCTGAGTAGCCAGAGGTGTGGCATCGCGAACAGTTACCGGCGAACAAATTGACTGCCTGAGTTGCCTTTTCCACGTCGCCGCCAAACGTTGCATCGGCTATTGCTTGAACATCGACTTCCCAGTAGGCGGTTCCTGCAGAGTCCATGAGATACGCCAGTCCCAGCTGCATTTGCCCAACGACTGCTTCGGCGCTCTCGGAAAAGACGCTCACCGTGCTGGTCGCAGCTGCAACCAACTCTGCTTGAGAACTCGCAAGCTCAAGGTCTGACTCAATACTGTTTGACACCGGGTTCATGACATCGAGAGAGATCACCTTGATACCGCTTTCATAATCGGTGAGACCAAGGTTCACAGCGAACTGGAGGAGTCCGGGGATCTCAGTTTCGGCGAGGTCGGTGAGACCGTCTTCATCGGTGTCCACCAAATCTGGCGGCTCCGACTCGCTCAAGCTGTTCCAGTCGATGGGGAGCCCCGCGACAAGGTTCTGGAATGCTTGGTTGATTCGAACTGCTTCATCAAGCCTTCCGGGGGCGGCTTGAGCGGCTGCGAGCTTAGTTTCTTGGCTGAGGATCATCGCCGCGAGATTGGCTTCAGCGTTCTGCCGGAAGCCATCAGCGGTGGAGGTTTCCGAGGCCATGACCGCTACCGCCTCATCCTGAGGAAGCTGATGCTCTTCGATGTAATTCAGAATGTCCTCTACTTGCTGGTCATTGAGGACCCCTCCACCATCTATCCCCCAAGCGGGCATCGGTGTGCCGGCGCGTCCGTAAACGATCCAGAACTTGACCTCCTCGCGGCTGTACCGGTAAAAGATCGTATCGAGGCGAGGTGCCGCCCACGTGGTGCTCACACCCGATTGACCATGCAGAGCGCTGGCCGCACCTCCGACGAAGCCTGGACCGTGACAGCCTTGACAGTCGAAGCCGCCCTCGGCCGAGGTTGCCGACAGCGCAGAGCCGCGCTCCAGTGACTCTTCGGCAAAAGCTTCGAGGAAACTTCCCTGGCGATTGAACTCCGTGAGGAAATATATCGGCAGAGAGATGGCTGCGAACGCGGCAAGGATGACCGCCCAGAACAACGCTCGCTCCAGACGCGAGGTCTCCAACTCCTCATTGGCCATCGGAGGCGAAAGGTTCGGTGCGACCTCCTCACTGCCTTGGGAACGTACGGACGAGACCATGAGGAAGGCGAGCCATCCGACGATGGCAACAGCGACAAGGACGATCGCGAGGTTGTTAATCATGTTGCTGAGTTCGTTTCTAGATACACGACGGCCCTTGTGGGTACTTGACGCTCTTGTCTGAAGCGCGGGCAGTGTTGACGATGCTGCCTGTCTTGGCAACGAGACGGTTCTTGTCTGTTACCTCAACAATGAAGCGATCGAGGTTGCGGGGGGCTGGGCCAGCTTCGTATTCGCCGAGAGCGTTGTACTTGGATCCGTGGCAACCGCATTCGAAACCCTTGGACGAATCACACCACGGCACCCGACACCCAAGATGGACGCATGTCATGAAGATCGCGGTAAGCCCGCCTACGACGGTGCCATTATCTTCGAACTGGGAACCGTTGATCTCCTCTTGGCTTGCAGGAACAATCCAGGCTCGTGCCTCCGCCCAGAACAGCGGTGAGACCGACCCGTCGGGGAGCCGCACCGCTGCAAGCAGCTCATCGGCGTCACCCAAATCAATATCGGCTCCAAAACCCCCACGCACTACAGGCCACATCATGGCGAGAGAGCCAAGGCCTAGGGTCCCAAGGTAGGCGAAGAACAGCATGGCCCAAGCTTTGCCGAAGAACTGGCGCCGGTTTGCTCCAGCCTCTTCGGGCGAGATTTCGGTAATGGTCTGCACCTGAATGGCCCGGGCTGCAGGAGCAATATCGTCGACCTCGTCGGTCTCAATCAAGAGATCGCCTTCTGACACCTCGTCTCCGTGTTCTTGAGCGAGTATCACGGCTTCTACACCGCCACGATCTGCTTTCACCGCTTCCGACTGCATTTCGTCGCGGAAATTGGACGTGGCGCTCGACGAACGACGGAACGCAACGGCAAACATCCCCAACAACGCCAACACCAACAGGCTCCCGAGACCGACGATCAAGCTATCCATGATGTAGCTCCGCGAAGAAGATCCAGTCCTTCAAGTCATCAAAGAATATGCCGTCATGCCACGGGTAGGAGAAGTTGAAGCCGGGGCCCCTAAACAAGACACCGATAATGGTGAGTGTGGCGGATCCCATCATGAAGATCGTGTACATGAAGATGGCGAACTTACGATCTGAGGGTTTGTTCGAAGGGTTCTTGTCGACGTACGGGATGGCCATGAAACCGAGCAGCCCGGTGATAGTCGGCACTGAAACACCAGCGATCTGTGGATCGAAGTACGACAGCAGTTCTTGAAGGCCGAGGAAGTACCAAGGTGCTTTCGATGGATTAGGCGTTGCATTGAAGTTTGCAGCCTCGAGCAGCGGGGCTTGAAGAACGGTGGACATGATGACGAGGACTGCGAGAACCGCCAAGAGCGCTCCC
>CAXMPE010000231.1:0-5377 GCA_964195245.1 uncultured Verrucomicrobiales bacterium
CAGCGCCATGACCTGCTCCAAGAGCTTCTGCGCCGTCACCTTCCTGAGGCAACGACAATCCGGGCAGACGCCGGCTTCCTCGCATGGGTCGACTTCTCTGGTTACCCGTTCATGGGCGACGATCCAGCAGACTGGATCAAAGAGCACGCCAAGGTGGCTCTCAGCCCCGGACCGATATTCGGCCAAGCCGGAGAAGGCTACGCTCGCATCAACGTTGGGACGTCGGCGGAACGGCTTACGCGAATCGTGGCGCAGATTTCGGAAGCTGTCGGCGCCCAAGACCAGCGCTAGGGCCCATCGAGTTTCCCTACCCGGTCCTTGGGCTGGTCCTAGCGCCAGCTTCCTGGGTTAGTGTGGGCTCATGGGATTGAACGAAGACTCACCATTCTGGGACATCGCAGAGCCCCACCTCGCGTCAGGTGCCGAACGATCCACCATGATGGGACATCCCTGCCTACGGGTTGACGGGGAGTTCTTTGCGAGCCTCGAGCCGAGCACTGGCAACATGATTGTGAAGCTCCCAGCGGATCGGGTGGACGCGTTGGTCGAGAGCGAAATAGGTCTTGACTTCGCTCCCAACGGACGCCGCTTCAGGGAGTGGTGCGCCATTCCAGAGCCCAACCTCGCCGAGTGGGAATCGCTTCTAGGCGAGGCACGCCAGTTCGTCGAGAACAAGTAACCAGATCCCTCTTCACATAGGGTTGGTGCAAGCGTACGCTTACCGACATGGCAGCTATCGATCTCCCCGCTTATATCGCTGATATCAAGGACCACGCCGTTGAGCACGGCTTCCATGTGCATGACGAGCGCCACTTCGTGGAGACCTATTCTCTGCGCCAGTCGTGGGAGATCGACCTCCACCCAGAAGAGGCTTGCGGTGGACCGATCGATCTTCATATCGCGCTTGAGGTTGACCCAAGGGTCCTTCTCGGGTTCGAGGAGGCGGTCATGATGATGGAGGATCCGCTCGAGAAACCCGCCGATGCTTGGTGGCTAAGTCTCCACTTCAACTGGAGCATCCCACCTCTCACCAAAGCGCCAGACCTCCTGGTACTCGCTACAGATCTGGCCGGCATTGGCGAGACCGTGCTCCCCATAGAGGTATCGGCGACTGACACCTTCGCCTCCGTTACCGACCAACCTCACCGTTCCCTCCAAATCGTTGGGAAGACCGAGGTTTCTCTGTCCTCCATCTTCATGGCAAAGGAAGGCTTCTGCGAAGAGCTAGATCGAGCTCACGCCGTTTCCACACATCTGCTGAGCAAGATCCACGAATGGGTCGATGACGCCGAAGCGCTCTAACTGCTGACGTAGATGACTCTCGCCAATAGGGCCAAGCCCGCGGCGAAGCTAACCAGCCCTAGGAACCCAACCAAACCAGCAACATTGTCAGCCATGTCCATCTTGTCCCACAACCAGAACAACTCGTTCCAATCGTGGACAGACCCAATAATCGGGAGCCTCAAGTATGGGGCGTCTCCTATGTACTGGGCTACGTTGCGTAGCGAGACTCCAGCCCAACCCAACATCACTCCAGCTGCCACCAGGTCACCGCGGAAGCGCCAGAAGTAACCGGCAAGAAGCAACGGGGCCGATACCTGTAACCCAGAACCTGCAAGCAGCATCCCTTTGAAGGGTAGGAACCCAAAGAGGAGGTGTCCCAGCTCATGAATCCCGAAGTCGGCATGCGAGATACCAGGAACCCAGGGATTGCGAAAAGAAAGGACCGCCATCAGCACAACAACAACCCCCGCTGTGCTCGCTTTGGTTCGGTCCGAATGAGTCACCATCCATCCAGTATCGGTACCCCGCGTCCGCTCCCTAAGCCCCTAGAGGTTCGCCCTTCCCAAAGCCCGAATATCCGACCCAGTGGGATGTTGGAATATCCGGAGGCCGAACTCAGGGACCATGGCCAGCACGTGATCAAGAATGTCAGCCTGGATCGCTTCATACCTCTGCCAGTTCGTTGTAGAGCTGAAAACGTACATTTCGATGGCCACACCGTCAGGAGTTGGGGCCAGTAGGCGAACAAGGAAGGTGAAGTCGTCCGTATCCAGATTCGCGTTAGCTCGAAGGTACACCTGCAAATAAGCCCGGAACGTCCCGAGGTTCGTAAGCCGGCGGGGGTCGCCACCCTCGTCCACGCCGAGTGAGGCTTGCTCGCCTAACTCCTCCGCTTTGCTGGCCATATAGTCCGCCAGAGGCGCGAACTTGGAGAACCGCTCGACCTCGTCAGCCGTGAGAAAACGCACCGAACTTTGATCTAGGAAGACTGCTCGCTTGATCCGTCGCGCTCCCGCAAAGCTCATTCCTCGCCAGTTGACAAATGGCTCACTGACGAGCTTATGGGTGGGAATCGTGGCGATTGTCTTGTCCCAATTCTGAACTTTCACGGTGTGCAACGCAATGTCAATGATCTCACCGTCGACCCGCGTGCCAGGCACTTCAATCCAGTCACCAATGCGGATCATGTCGTTACCGGTGAGTTGCACCGAGGCAACAACGGACAGGATGGTCGACTGAAATATCAAGAGAAGGACGGCTGTGATCGCTCCTAAACCGGCAAGTACGCCGCCCAGTTCGGTGTCGGTGAGGATCGTGAGGAGAATCACGCCGGCGAAAAGGACCACAATCATCTGCACAACTTGGAGGTAGCCCTTGATGGCTCGCTCCGAGTTCTTTGAGTACTTGGTATAGATCTCGTTTATGCCTCTGAGGATCGCTGACGCTGCAACGACCGAGGCAATCACCAGAAGGGCAGACGCGAATATCGCAACCGACTCACTCTCTAGCTCGACTTGGGGAAGGGCGGCCCACACCACGATCGGCGGTAACACCCACGAGAGTCGGTTGAGGAGGCGGCGATCAAGAAGAACGTCGTCCCATTCCGCCCGACTTTTCTTCGCAACTCGCTGAAAGATCGGCAGGATGACCATCCGGACGACAAGGAACACCGCCACTGCGAGTAGGAGTAGGGCACCCACCTTGGTGAACGTTGATTGAGAAGCAAGCCATGTCATGAGCGAACCCTATTCTCGCAGATCGACAACCTTGGGGATTCCCGAAAGACCGATTCGCCCACACGTAAGCTATGGGGATGAAGGACCTCCTGATTCTGATCGGCCTCGACGGCTGCCCTCGCGACGACGAAGCCAAGATACAACGGATCAGCGACCTCCTAGACACCGCTAGACGGCGCCAGATTCCGATTGTGTGGTTGGGAGATGGTGGCTTTGGCCACCTATCGAATCGGACAAATGAGCCCATCGTCGTCGATACCCATCTGGCCGTCGTCGTCGACGGGTACAAGGCCGATCAGGTGTTCTCAGTCGGCGTCGTTGGATCCGAGGCGGTGGGCCAAGTTATCACCGATGCTGCGTGGGGAGGTCCTGAAGGAACATCCACAGAAGCTGTCCTTGCTAGGTGGGCCACGGACAACGAGGCGCGCGAGGTGGGAGTTGGGCCGCACCCAACACCGTGGCCGTCTGACACCCACCTGGATCCTGAGCTACTCGCCTTGGGGGACCGCCGAAACGTTCTCGATCAATACCGCTACTGGAAGCACGACGCCATCGTCGCCGAGTTGGACAAGCGACGTCACGGGTTTCACGTCGCGATAGAGAACTGGCAACACGACTTCAACATCGGGACCATGGTTCGTAACGCCAACGCTTTCCTCTCCGCCGAAGTACACATCGTCGGAAAGAAGAAGTGGAATCGCCGGGGTGCGATGGTCACCGACAAGTACCAACACATCCGCCATCATCCGGACTTCGATGGGTTCATTGGGTGGGCAGCCAACGAGAGTCTTCCCATTATCGGCATCGACATCCTCCCCCAGTCAACCCCCATCGAGTCTGCGATTCTTCCGGAGCGGTGCATCCTGCTCTTCGGCCAAGAGGGCCCGGGGCTTACCGAAGCTGCCCAGGCGGCCTGCGAGAGCGTCCTCTCTATTGCACAGTTCGGTTCAACGAGATCGGTGAACGCCGGCGTTGCGTCAGGAATCGCAATGCACGCCTGGGTGCAGCAACACGCGCCAGTCCCTAGGTAGCCCGGCACCTAACCCACCCGCCAATACCTGCGAAGATGGCGCGATGGGCACTACTCCACTCGTTCTCGCCTCTGGTTCGCCCCGTCGTTCCGAGCTCCTACACCGACTACAACTCACGTTTGAGGTGCGCCCGCCGGATGTCGATGAGTCTCGCCAACTTGACGAACATCCCCTCCGTTACGTCGAGCGGGTCGCTCGGTCCAAAGCCCGCGCCGGGCACGAGTCGGGGGAGATCACTCTTGCCGCTGACACCGCGGTGTCCATTGACGGTCTAGTGCTCGGAAAGCCGACATCGGCCGACGAAGCCGTTGCCATGGTCACGCTGCTCTCCGGAAGATCCCACAAGGTCTACACAGGGGTGGCTATCTGTTGCGACAGCGAGGTCTACTCCACGGTGGAGCGAACCCTCGTCACATTCGTGGAGCTGACACCTGCAGAGATTCAGGCATACGTCGCCACGGGGGATCCCATGGACAAAGCTGGGAGCTATTCCATCCAGGGTCCCTCAAGCGTTTTCATATCGCGGGTCGAAGGCGACCCATTCAGCGTCATGGGTTTACCGCTCGCCGCAACCCGCCGCCTGTTCTCCCAAGCTGGCCTCGACCTCTGGGATCACCGCGCATGAACATTGGCGATCTCGTCGTCGACCCACCGGTTGTGCTGGCCCCTATGGCTGGTGTAACCAACTCTCCCTTTCGGCGTCTTTGTCGCGAATACGGCGGCGGACTCTACGTAAGTGAAATGGTGGGCGCTCGGGCTATCACGGAAGGAAACGAGAAGACCCTCCAAATAGCCAAGTTCTCCGACGAGGAGGAAGTGCGTTCCATCCAGCTGTATGGTGTGGATCCTGTCGCAATGCAAGAGGCGGCTCGACGACTCGTCGATGGCGGACGGGTGGAGCACATCGACCTCAACTTCGGCTGCCCGGCTCCCAAGATCACCCGGCACGGTGGAGGGGCCGCTCTGCCCTTCAAACACCGTCTGTTTGAAGCGGTGGTCCGTGGAGCGGTCAAAGGAGCAGCTGGAATACCCGTCACGGTCAAGATGCGAATGGGTATCGACGACGACCACATGACATACCTTGCAGCAGGACGCTCAGCCGAAGCTGCCGGAGCTGCCGCAGTGGCGCTCCACGCCCGGACCGCAAGGCAGCTCTACTCGGGCAACGCACGCTGGGAAGCCATCGGCGAACTCAAACAAGCTGTCACCAGTATCCCGGTACTCGGCAACGGCGACATCTGGGAGGCCCAAGACGCTATCGACATGATGCACCAGACCGGTTGCGACGGTGTAGTGGTGGGTCGAGGTTGTCTTGGCCGCCCGTGG
>CAXMPE010000232.1:0-3414 GCA_964195245.1 uncultured Verrucomicrobiales bacterium
CTCGACGGCAACCTCCGAGAGCACGATTGGCAGACTTCGGGACCAATCGTCTCAGGCACCATCGACTTCGTGGTTGAAGGTAAGCCTGCTGCAGGCACCTACTCCGCCTTCCTCGACCTGACCGCTGCAGTAAGCCTCGACCAGCTTTCTCTGTCTTCTGTCTACATCGATCCGGACGCGAACTGATGCACCTTTTACACAAACTCCACAATGATGACCGGGGCCTCACTCTGGTTGAACTCTTGGTGACCACGTTCTTGCTCACCATTATCAGCGTCGTCTTTTCGGGCATCCTCTCGTCGACCATGAACGCGACAGCGAACCTCGACGGTGCCGCGCGTTCAAATGATGACGTGCGAATCGCACTGATCCAACTGGATAGGGACGTCCGCTCGGCTGAGCAGATATGCGAGCCCATAAACGGTAATGAGAGCGACACCTTGACAATCAAGGTCAAGACTTTCGCCACCGTTGAAACTATCACCTACACCCTGGACCTTGACAAGGACGACGACGGCCTGCCAGACGCAGACTTAGTAGCCCAACTCACCCGCAGCGTGGACGGAGCCCCTGCACGTATAGTCATCGACTCCGTTATCAACCCATGGGTATCTACCCAGGGTCCCGTACAACCTCTCTTTCTATCACAGGCCGTAGGCACCGAACCCGGAGCGCCTTCTTTCGGGAAGGTACTTGGTGTGCAGATCTGGGTCGACACAAATCCACGGGACGACATCTCTCCGAAACTAGAGACCACCGAGATTTCAGGACGCAATATCTGGAATCCCAACTCGAGTTGTTAGGCAACACGACATGAAGCGTATGAGAAATCTCATAGACAACGACTCCGGCATCGGCCTTGTTATGGCCCTGGTTGTCTCCCTCATCGTGTTCTCTCTAGGAGCGATCTGGGTCGCAACATCATCTCATGAGCTTGACCAGGTGACCTACAACCGCCACCGCACCGAAGCCTTCTACGCTGCTGAGGCTGGAGCCCGACGAGCTATGGCAGAGCTCCAAGTCGACAACGACGCCGACGGGTGGTTCGAATCCGATGGAACTGCTCTTCTAGCTTCCGAGGGTGTCCGCACCCAGGCGAAGGGCCACGGCGTTCTCTGGCTCGGATACGACCCCAGCGCAGGGGACGAAGTATGCCTCCCACCTGTCCTCACCTCTGGTGCGGACGAGCTAGGAGAGTACGTCGTGCGCGTTGAGCGAATGGACGGACCCACCGAAGGTCTTGAGTACAGCATTGAATCTTGGGGTTGGGGACCAGACCGGTTCTCAAGGCAGTCGGTCCTCAGGAAGGTCGAGATACACGTCATCTTGAAGCCGCTCGACACGTTCGGTTCGGCTCTATTCGCGGCGAAGACGATGATCGGAACCAACCGCAAAGAAATCTACGGGGATGTTTACGCCGGTGAGTCCGTAACCATCTCCAACTTCACTCGGATCTACCCGAACGACCAAGGCGAGATCGGCATCGGAAGGGTGGAAGTCTTCGGTGACCTTGCTATCCAGAACGGTTCGAGCGTAGAGTTCCACGGTCCGGTCCATGTTCAGGGCGCGATCGAGGACAACTCGACCGGAACGCTCTACTCAGGAGGGGATCTGGTGAACGACGATCCTGTGAGCGGAGAACCGGGCACATTCAGCACTGAAAATGATTTCAAGAAAGCTGACACCACCGGCACTATCCGGTATGGCGGAACGCTCGCCGCGGGATGGGACGTTGACCCAGCAACAGCCATGGTCAACGCGACAGGTCTGCTCGATGTGCCAAAGATGCCACTCCCTACGTATCAGTACAACGCGTTGGACTATCCAACGCTGGGCACGACAGACTGGGGAACCGACATCAGTGCATTCGAAACATGGTTCGATACAAACCTAACCACGCTCGAGGGAGTGCATGTGGTGGACGTTGGGACAGGCGCCCTCACCGTTGACTTCAACAACTCGGTGTTCAACGACAATTTCATGTTGGTCATCCAAGACGGCGATCTCACCGTCAAGGGCTTCACTAAGGGCGTTACCGGTGCCGCGGACGCTCCGGTGACCGTTGCGATCGTTCTCGACGACACCCGTGTGCCAGGTATGGCCGCGGCACCAGTCGCCGTGGACGACATCGCTGAAGCGGATCGGTACACCCTCACGATGGAGACCGGCATCGACTCCATCCCCGATGTGGTCCATCACCTCATCTTCGCCGAGGGATACTTCAACGTGAGAAACCAAGCAACCTTCTACGGCACTATCTACGGCAATGACGACGTATCGTCCAACCGTCTGGAAGTCCACTTCCGGCCGCCAGATCAAGCGCTCACGTCCGGATTCAACTTCATCGTGCCGGACTCAACAAGATTTATCGCTCAACCAATCCTGTGGCGAGAACTCAACGTCGGCGAGGGCACGGTCTTCCCCGTCGCCTGCTCACCCTAGACGACACAACAGTCGCCAAGCCTCCAAAGTATCACTTGCATGGGGTTGAGGAGTACACTTACCGCCAACGCGGAAGTAGCTCAGCTGGCTAGAGCACAACCTTGCCAAGGTTGAGGTCGCGGGTTCGAATCCCGTCTTCCGCTCCACTGCTCATCAGGTTCGCCTGATACGCGGTAGTGACGAACCTCGGTTCGCACGAACAAGGTGACTTGGGTCGGAATAGACCCACTATCTTGGCGGCGTGGCCGAGTGGCTTAGGCGAGGGTCTGCAAAACCCTTTACCCCGGTTCAATTCCGGGCGTCGCCTCCAAAGTGAATACCGCAATTGCGGGCTCTTAGCTCAGGGGGAGAGCGCTTCCCTGACACGGAAGAGGTCGGAGGTTCAAATCCTCTAGGGCCCACACACGAAAACCCCTGTAACACAGGGGTTTTCACTGTTTTCTAGGTGGGTAAACGGTGACAGAAATCATGGAGGTGCCTAAAAAGTGCCTACGACAGTCGTCAGGCTTGTGTTCAACCGGCCAGCTGCAGCATCATCTAGAGCTGGCATCAGATGCCCATACCGGTCAAAGGTTGTCTTCATAGACTTGTGACCCAGACGCTTCTGAATCAGGTGAGGATGCTCATCCTGGGCGATCAGCAGGGCAGCGTGGGTGTGTCTTAGATCATGGAACCGCATCGGCTCCCCCACCGACTTTTGCACAGCAGGCAACCAGACGCGACGTCGGAAGTTCCCTCTTCTCAGCGGAGTGTTCTCAACCGACATGAACACCGGCCACTCTCGAACGTCAGCTGGCAAGCTGTACCTCTCCCTCTCGCTAGCCGGTTGACATGGGAGGCTGGGCAGTGCTCATCGCCGCAGCCGTGCAGCCCGATGCATACAAGTCCATCGTCATCGAAGGGTCGTCGACGGGTACCTTCGGCGCTCCGGATGCCACGGAGGACTGGCCGCGCAACATGGCAGTCGTGTTC
>CAXMPE010000233.1:0-6146 GCA_964195245.1 uncultured Verrucomicrobiales bacterium
ATGCCGAACATGCCTGACTTAGTAGCGCCAAGCGTGTAGCCGTTGTAGACCGTTCCATCAGCGTTGTAATACGCCCAGAAGTTAGTGGTGGTGATGTCAGAAGTCATACCAATTGCGTATGTGCCTTCTGGAGCATCAGCCATAGGGGCCTCCGTGTCCGTGGGGGCTGGAGCATCGGTCGCTGCAGGTGCTGGTGCATCTGTAGCGTCTGGTGCGTCAGTCGCCTCGGTATCGGTGGTGTCTCCTCCGCAAGCTGCTGCAACCATCGCAAAGACTGCGAGTACTGCAATTAGCTTAAGCAAAGGATTCTTTGATGAAGTTTTCACCGTTTATGTCCTCCAGTTTGATAGGTAGCTCAACGCGTCGATAACACGTGACGCGAGGAACGCCCAAACATTAGTCAGCAAAAGAGGGTTAGGGCAACCAAGCCTCAGATTTATGCCTGCATAAACGGATCAATGCTTCCGATCCTCACCTGAGATTCGGGCCCTTGACGGGTGGTTGGGGTTACAGGAACCGGCAAGCTTCGCTGCTCATCCATGAGGGAACGCAGGCTACGAGTTGGGCAATGCGGTACGCAAGGTAGACGACGAGGAGCGTCACCATCAGCTTGAAGCTGAAAGGGGTTGATGCTTCTTCGGGCTCAGGAGCTCCCACGTGTTTGCTTCCGCCTCGTCAGCAGGTGGATCGGTGTACCCGTGAAATCAAAGACTTCTCGGAGGCGGTTCTCGAGGAACCGCAGGTAGTCGTCACCAAGTTGCCCGCCTGAAGTAAACAGGACGAAGGTTGGCGGAGCGACCCCACTCTGAACCACATACTGCACCTTCGCTCGACGCCCCTTCCTAATCGGGGGCGGGTGGGCAGCCTGCCATGTGCGAAAGAGGCGATTCAATTCTCCAGTCGGCACCCTGAAGCCGTAGTGGTCGAGTGCCACGCGAATGGCTGCATGGAGGCGATGCGTTCGAGCGCCGGTCATGGCGGAAATGCGGAGGACGGGAGCCCATCCCAGGAATCCGAGTCGGTCGGGGACGGAAATCTCAGTCGCAGTTCGCTCGTCGTCGCTGATGGCATCCCACTTGTTGAGCAGGACTATGACGGCGCAGCCGGCTGCGGCCGCTTCCTCAGCGAGGCGCTGGTCTTGGTGAGTAACGCCGTCGACCGCGTCGATCATGAGGATCGCGAGGTCAGACTTCTCCATTACCTTCTTTGCGCGGCGGACTGCAAAGAATTCGGCATTGTCGTCAACTCGGGGAGCACGTCTGATCCCAGCAGTGTCAACGAGGTGATACGGCTGGCCGTCGAGTTTGATGATGACGTCGATTGGGTCCCGGGTAGTGCCAGAGATTGGTGAGACGAGCACCCGCTCCTCTCCTAGGAGCAAGTTCAGCAGTGTGGACTTGCCCACATTGGGCCTCCCGATGATGCAAAGCCGAGGTATGTCAGGTGCCTCGTCTTCATCCCCCTCAAGATCTGTAGGGAGCGCAGCCACTAAGGCGTCGAGCAGTTCACCCATTCCCCGGCCGTGCAACGCAGAAATTGGGAAGGGCTCCCCGAGGCCAAGTCCCCAGTACTGGAATAGCAGATCCTCATGGCGGTCACCATCGATCTTGTTCGCAGCGAGAAGAACTGGGACCGGACTCGCTCGGACAAGTTTGGAAATACCGTCGTCGTCATGGGTAAGCGCGGTGGTGGCATCGACCACAAAGATGACTGCGTCAGCCATGCTGATTTCGGCCTCCGCCTGAGCGGAGATGCCCATAGAGAGATCGTCACCTTTCACTTCCCAGCCGCCGGTGTCGAGGATCATGAACTCTGTGCCGATCCACTCTCCCAAGAACTCTCTGCGATCGCGGGTGACGCCGGAAGCCTCCTCGACGACCGCTTCTCTCCGGCCGATAATCCTATTGACCAACGTAGATTTGCCGATATTCGGGCGTCCGACAACAGCGACAACAGGGAGACGGGACATCCCCACAGTTTAGCTTCGTGAGGCAGGGAGAACCCAACTAGAAACTAGGACCAGAACTAGAACTAACCGCTGTGTGTCTTGGTCCTAGTTCTAGTTCGGGCTTGTGATCTAGTCTCCCCCCATGACTGTTACGAAAGTATTACTCGCCGAACCACGTGGTTTTTGCGCTGGGGTGGAGATGGCGATCAAGGCACTCACTTGGATGGTGCGTATCTTCGACGGCCCGGTCTACTGCTTCCACGACATCGTCCATAACAAGTGGGTCGTTGGCGCTTTTGAAGACGCTGGCGTCACATTCGTCGAGTCCATCGATGACGTGCCAATCGGGTCCCCCGTGATGCTGTCGGCCCACGGATCTGCTCCCGAAGTGATCGCCGCGGCTCAAGATCGAGCCGGCATCACCATTGACGCCGTTTGCCCTCTCGTGACCAAAGTACACCACGAGGTGAAGCGCATGGCTTCAAAGGGCTACGACATTATCTACATCGGGCACGAAGGCCACCAGGAGGCTATTGGCACAGTCGCTGAGGCTCCCGACTCCATCACGCTCGTAGAACCCGAGGATGGCTTGGTGAACTTCACCCCGAAGGATCCCGAGAAGGTCGCGCTTTTAGCCCAGACAACCCTCGGTGTTTTCGAATGGGAGAGCGTGAAGATTCAGGCCGAACGTGAGTACCCAGCCTTGGCCGTCGCGCGTCGATCGGATCTTTGCTACGCAACCACCAACCGGCAATCTGCGGTGAAGGCGCTGGCCCAGGACTCCGACGTAGTGCTCGTAGTGGGGTCCACCACTTCATCCAACACTCGGGCCCTTGTCAGGGTGGCTCGGGAGATGGGTTGTGAGGCTCACCGAATAGACGACGCGTCCCAGATCGACGCGCGATGGCTGGAGAAGGCTCGAGTTGTCGGAGTCACCGCCGGAGCTTCGGCTCCTGACCATCTCATCGAGGAAGTCATTGATTACCTCTCCCCTACTGATGGCGTCCAACTCGTCGATGTTGTGGACGAAGATGAATACTTCCCGCTGCCTCCGCAGCTTCGCACGATGCTTTCGGTCCTCACCAGCCTTGTGGAAGCGGGATTCGGGCGAGCCGGGCCCCGAAAGGAGCCAGTACTGGATCGAGACTGGTCAGCCAGTGAAGCGCTCGGCGTTCTCGGTAGTTAGCGCTCGGCGTACCGAACAACCTTGGCAACGACGTCGGTTACCCCAATATCCGACGTGTCTATCTCGTGAGCGTCAGCAGCCTTCCTCGTTGGCGAGATCTCTCGTGTTGAGTCCTTGCGATCGCGTTCTGCCATGTCGGCAGCTATGGCTGCAAGTTCTCCCGGCAGCTCTTCTGCCCTACGAGCTGCCCGGACCTCTGGACGTGCGCTGAGGAAAATCTTTACCGACGCGTTGGGAAACACGACCGTTCCCATGTCGCGACCCTCAGCCACGACACCCGTAGCTTGATCCTCGACCCACGCCCGCTGGTAGTCGACCATGCGTGCCCTCACCGCGGGATGAGCTGACACTTCCGACACGTTGCGCGACACCGCTTCTTCCCTGATTGCGTCACCGATATCGATCCCGTCCATCAAGATGTGACCAGCTTCGAAGGCGATGGGATGCGCTCCGATTGCCGCAACCAAGGCAGCCTCGTCGCTCAGGGCAACACCGTTGCGCATGCCGACGACTGTGACTGCTCGGTACAAGGCTCCGGTATCGAGCCGAACAAACCCGAGTGCTTCGGCGACTGCCTTGGACACCGACGTCTTTCCGACGCCAGCGTGACCGTCGATGGCGACCACCCTGTTGTGGTTGATGGAGTCCAACACGTCCCAGAACTCAGGCCAAGTTTTGTTGACGCATTCGGGGTCTAGGACGGTGAGGTCGTCGTGGGCTAGCGCGAGCACTCCGAAGCTCATGGCCATTCTGTGGTCATCGTACGTCTCGATGACCGCGCTCATGGGGCGCCCTGGTGTGATAGTGATCGAGTCGTCGGCAGTCGTAACTGTCGCCCCAACTTTGCGAAGCTCGGTCTGCAAAGCCAGCAACCTATCCGTCTCCTTGATGCGCAAGGTGTGTAGGCCGCTGAACTGGCTCACGCCCTTGGCGGTGGAGGCGGCAACAGCCAACATGAGAGCACCATCAGGACACTGGGACAGATCAGCTTCGACACCCCTGAGCTTGGAAGGACCCTCGACCACGATGGCGGCATCGCTCCATGAGACCGAACAACCCATGTCCTTGAGGACGCCAAGAACGCCGAGGTCGGCTTGAGTGGAGTGAGCGCCGATCCCAGTCACTGCCACCGACCCGCCCGTCACTGCGGCCGCACCCCACATGAACACCGCAGAAGACGCATCCGGTTCGACGGCAAACTTCGTCGGGGTATATCGCCCCGGGTGAACGGTCAGACTTTCGCGATCTAGCGACACGTCCACCCCAAAGGATCGCATGACTTCGACGGTGGTTTGCAGGTATGGGCTCGATGCAGCCCTTCCTCCCTTGAATCGAAGAGTGAGCCCTTCACCCGAGAATGGAGCGGCAAGCATCAACGCCGACGCGAACTGGCTGGACTCCGATGCGTCTACTTCGGCGGAGCGTCGAAGAACACTCGATCCGACTATCTGCACCGGCGGGAAGCCATCAGTTCCGAGGTACCCCACTTTGACGCCGAGTGTCTGTAGGGCATCGACCAGCCCAGCTATTGGGCGCTCGCGCATACGCGGACTCCCATCTAGCGATACTTCTGCGTCTATCACCCCTGCGAGGCCTGCAAGGAAACGCATGGTGGTACCTGAGGCTCCTACATCGATAGCGGCCGATCGGAACTCGGTTGGCCCGGTAACTTCGGCCTTGGTTCCGTCAAGCGATATCTGGACGCCTAGGGCTTGGAGCCCAGAGATCATGACTTCTGTGTCATCGGCAACCAAGAGACCGGTGATCTCTGTGGCACCGCCTGCCAGGGATGCGGCAACAAGCGCCCTGTTGGAGATGGACTTCGACCCCGGGGGCTGCACCGAGCCGCGGGCTTCACCCCGCCTGATCCTCTTACTCCCCACCGGACTCCCCTATCGCAACGGCGTACAGCAACCGTACTTCATCAAGTGTGAGGGGCCGATGCTGACCTGCTTTCAGCTGCGGGTCCTTCAGAGAAGCGATGGCGGTGCGAAATAACGTCACGACCTCGTGGCCGACTGCTGTGCACATTCTCCTGACCTCCCGGTTTCGGCCTTCGGTCATGACCACCTCTAAGAGCGTTGTCTCCCTTGACCGGTCGACCACGTTGACGCGGCTCGGTATTGCTAGGCCATCGTCCAGCTCCACCCCGTTGCGTAACCTCGATACTGTGCTGTCCTTTACTCGCCCTTCCACTAAGACGCTGTACGTCTTTTCAACGGCGTATCTGGGGTGCGTCATGTACTCGGTTAGGGCGCCGTCGTTGGTCAGCAAGATGAGTCCAGCCGAGTCCATGTCGAGTCGCCCCACTGGGTAGAGCCGGGTCCCCGACGGGACTAGGTCGACAAGTGTTGGCCTCCCCTGTGGGTCTGATGCTGTGGCCACAACACCTGTGGGCTTATTCACGAGGTGATACTCCAAGTCTGGCTTCACCGGTAGCGGCACACCGTCTATCTCAACATGAGCTTCCTCGGGGTTGATCTTCTGCCCGAGGTGAGCCGGGTGCCCATCAACGGTCACCCTTCCCTCCTTGATGATGATCTCGGCAACCCGACGCGAGCAGAAGCCCGAGTGAGCGATCAGTTTCTGGAGGCGCTCATTCACTAGGCCGGAACGTCTCTTCAAGCTTTTCGACCAATCCTGATGCGGGCACATGGTCGGCAAGCGGCGGCAGCTCCTCAAGATCTTGCAAGGCAAGCTTCTCGAGGAAGAGTTCAGTGGTCCGATACACGGCAGGATTGCCCGGGAGCGCGAGGCGGTCGGACTCCTCGATCAGCCCTCGTCGTTCCAATGTTCGCAGAGATGATTCTGAGTCAACGCCCCGGACGGTGCTGACCTGAGCTCGCGAAACAGGCTGCTTGTAGGCAACCACGGCCAAAGATTCCAGGGCAGCTTGCGAAAGCCTCGAAGCGGTCGCCGTGGTGGAGAACTTCTCGATGTACTGGAAGGCTTCAGGACGGGTGTACAGCCTCCAGCCGCCTGCCACTGAGCGTAAGACCAAACCGGAGCCGG
>CAXMPE010000234.1:0-5756 GCA_964195245.1 uncultured Verrucomicrobiales bacterium
CCCTCTAGGTCGTAGTTGAGTGCAGCCGCCCAGAACCTAGCCATCTGGTCTGGCATGGCGCAGTCGACCGTGATCTGAAACTCGATGGCTATAGCTCAGTTATGAAGAAGCTGGCGGCGAGAAGGATCCAGATGAATCCCATCATGAGGGCGATCACCATCTGAATGAGAGCTGATTTGCCGAATGCCTTGGCGATGCGCCAGGTGGTTTCCGTTGCTTCTTTGAGGGCGTTGGTATTCGCGTATTTGACCAAGAACACACCAGCCAGCCATCCGAACGGAGCGCCGAACAGCGGGATGACGAAGAACCCAATGAGACCTCCAGCGAAGCCTGCAAGAAGCGCTGATCGCGTTTCTCCATCTCTAGTCGCCGCAGCGGGGATCTTGACTGCGAGATACAGGCTGATCAGGAACGTGAAGGTGCTGAGGGAAACAGCTATCACTGCTGGGATCGTCCAGCCGACGGTGAAGGCGTAGATGACAGTGGAGGTCCACACGATTGTCGTGCCCGGGAGCACGGGGATAAGAGTCCCGACTACGCCTATTGCTACCCCCACGCCGGAGAGTAGGGTGATAATCCAGAGCGTCGTTGCGTCCATATTCACATTCTAACTGGGAGTTACCTTGCAAACCGATTTCTACTTCGACCCGATCTGCCCGTGGTGCTGGATCACGTCTCGATGGTTGATGGAAGTATCGGCTGCTCGTGATCTCGAGGTTCGCTGGCGACCTTTCAGCCTGTATATCAAGAACTACGTGATGGCAGAGGCCTCTGAGAAAGCGCAAGAATATCGGCCAAGATACCTTGCCCAACAGAGGAACCTGCGGGTCATTGAGGCGGTCCGTGCCGATTTAGGAGACGGCCCAGTCGAGAGTCTCTACGTTGAGATGGGCAGCCGGGTTCACCATGACAAGCAGAGGGACTTCACGCCTTCAGAAGTGCTCGAAGCGGTGGGCCTTGACACCAAGTACGCCGCGGCCGCCGATGACGATGCTTGGGACGATGTGATCCTGGCTTCGATGGAGGACCTCTTCGAGGTTTGTGGAGACGATATTGGAGTTCCATCAATCGTGTTCGAAGGCAGGGAAGGGTTCTTCGGTCCCGTGATCTCGCCGGCTCCCACCGGCAAGGATGCTCTAGCACTCTTCGACGCCATGTACGCAATGGCGACTTCTTACGGGTTTTGGGAACTCAAGCGAACAAGAGCAAACCCTCCAATCTTCGCCGAACGCCCATGACCATTTGGCCAAGATCTCGCCCACTATTCGTGGGGATTGCCGGCGGTTCCGGCTCAGGGAAGACGACGCTCACGAAGAGGGTCATCGGCTCATTCCCCACTGTGTCGGTAGCGTCGATTCAACACGACTCGTATTACCGGCACCGCCCTGACCTGTCGTATGAGGAACGGGTCGGACTCAACTATGACCACCCGGACTCCCTTGAAACCAATCTCCTCGCTGAACACCTCAGACGGCTCGCGGCCGGGAAGCCGGTGGAGGTTCCTCACTATGACTTCTCTACCCATTTGCGTTTGCAGGACACAACACACGTAGAGGATCCGTCAGTAGTAGTTGTAGACGGAATCTTGGTGCTTGCCGAGCCGGAACTGCGAGAGTTGTTCGACCTGCGAATCTACATCGATACAGACGCCGACTTGAGGCTTGCACGCCGCGCTAGAAGAGACATCGTTGAGCGGGGACGCTCCTTCGAGTCGGTTCTCGACCAGTGGGAAGCTTTCGTCCGGCCTATGCACCTTGAGTTCGTGGAGCCCGCAAAGCGTTACGCCGATCTGATCATCCCCGAGGGTCACAACGACGGAGCCGTGGAGACGTTGCGCCGAACCCTCCAACAGTTCATCGACGGGGCCTGACCGATACGGTGGGTCAGGTCAGACCGCACCTGAGCTGATCAGCTGGGACAGGAGTACCCTTAGCTTCTATGACGAGCATCGCGATTTTGGGCGCAGGAGCTATGGGCTCTGCGATTGGCACCGGCCTGCTGGACTCGGGATGGGACAAACTTTCGATTCGGTACGCCGACGTGGATCTCGAACGGGTGGGCGAGTTGGTGAAAGATGGATTCATCGCCTACTCCGACCCCTCCATCGCCGCGGAATCAGCAAGCATCGTGCTGATTGCTGTGAAGCCGCAGGGCATGGGGGCGCTGCTAGGTCAGATCGCGCCGGTGATCAGCCCGGCGCACTTGGTTATTTCGATTGCAGCTGGCGTATCGAGTGGCACCATCGAGGCTGGCCTGGTTGCAGGTGTACCAGTGGTGAGATGTATGCCCAACACCCCAGCGTTGCTGGGAGAGGGAGCGACAGCGCTCGCCGGAGGCACCAATGCCTCGGACGAAGATCTGGCCCGGGCTGAGCGGGTTCTCGGAGCGGTTGGAAGAACTGTCGTCGTTACCGAGGCCCAGATTGACGCAGTAACCGGAGTTTCGGGTTCAGGACCGGCGTATGTCTTCCTCTTGGCTGAAGCGATGGAGGAGGCCGCTATCGCAGAAGGCCTTGAACCGTCGACGGCCCGCCTGTTGGTAGGCCAGACGATCAAGGGCGCAGGGGGCTTACTAATGGCATCGCCAAAGACTCCAGCAGAGTTGAGACAGCAGGTGACCTCCCCAAACGGGACGACCGAAGCGGCCCTGCTGTCCTTCGAGAACGCGGGGTTTCGTCGAGTAGTCCGAGATGCGGTGGCCAAGGCAGTAGAACGATCAAGAGAGTTAGGACGGGAACATGATTGAAGTTGGGGACCAATTGCCAAGTATTTCTCTGGTGACTGACACGGGGGACGAGGTGGAGCTTCGCGGTATCGGAAAGGCTGTCGTGTGGTTTTACCCTAAGGCGATGACGCCAGGCTGTACCAACGAGGCTTGCGACTTCAGAGACGCAAAGACCGTCCTGAACCAAGCGGGTTACTCGATCTACGGTGTCAGTCCAGACGCTCCTGAGCACAACGCTCGATTCAAAGAGAAGGAGTCCTTGAACTACCCACTGCTCTCAGATGAAGGTCACGAGTTCGCCGAAGCTGTCGGAGCTTGGGGTGTCAAGAAGAACTATGGCAAGGAGTATGTGGGACTTATCCGATCGACCTTGATCACTGACGATGCTGGAGCGGTCACCCATATGTTTCGCAACGTGCGAGCTAAGGGCCACGGGCAACGGATTCTGGCCGAGTTGGGCCTGTAGCCCGACGACACCCAAGCACCATTTGGCCCAGCCGGAACCATCGATTGATAGTGGCTTTGTTCGCTGCCCCAGCGCTTCTCCGCTCTTACAAATTGTACAATTTTCCCAGTTTCGGCCCGCATGGCTCAATCTTGGAACGGTACGCTGCGCCGGAGTGCTGGCGCCGATCGCTGGCAATGGGAGAAACATGACACAAGCAACCCAAGTAGACGTGATCTACGGGCTGGAGGACCGTCCGCCCCCAGGCGAGGCCGTGGTTGCTGCCTTGCAGCACCTTCTAGCCATCTTCGTGGGGATCATTACACCCACGTTGGTTCTGTCGGGGCCGCTGGGTCTTGATAGAGAGACAACTGCCTACCTTGTGAGCATGGCGCTCATGGTGTCGGGGGTAGCAACCTTCATCCAGGTGAAGAAGATCGGAGCCATAGGGTCCGGCCTGCTGAGTATTCAGGGGACGAGCTTTGCGTTTATTGGCCCCATGATCACCGCTGGACTCGCAGTTGGCGGAGGTGAAGCTGGGCTCGCGTTGATCTTTGGACTCGCGCTTGCTGGTGCACCTATCGAGATGGTCTTCAGCAGGTTCATTCACCTGGCGAAGAACATCATCACTCCGGTAGTTACTGGAACCGTGGTCCTGCTCATTGGTTTGAGCCTCATCAACGTCGGCATGACCGACTTTGCTGGCGGTTTCGGCGCTGAAGACTTCGGTAGCGCTCGCAATGTTGGTTTGGGAGCGCTGGTGATCGTGACAGTAATCGTCCTCAACCTGAGCAAGAACAAGTACCTCCGGATGGGGTCCATCGTTATTGGTCTCGCTGTTGGGTATATCGTCGCTGCGATGATGGGCATGGTGAGCATTGGATCACTTGGTGATCTGCCAGCTGTGAGTGTGCCGATTCCGTTCAAGTTTGGATTGGACTTCGACTTTGCTCTGTTCATTCCGTTCGCGATTCTCTACCTGATCACAACGATCGAATCGACCGGTGACCTGACTGCTACTTCAATGGTCTCGGGAGAGCCAATTGAGGGCGATGTCTACATCGAGCGGATCAAGGGCGGTGTGTTGGGAGACGGAGTGAACTCTGCGATTGCCGCAACGTTCAACACCTTCCCGAACACAACGTTCAGCCAGAACAACGGCGTGATCCAACTGACTGGTGTAGCGAGTAGGTACATAGGCATGTTCATTGCTGGCTTCCTCGTGATCTTGGGGCTGTTTCCTGCGATCGGAGGGTTCCTCTCCTCTATGCCGAAACCGGTGTTGGGTGGAGCCACATTGATCATGTTCGGTACGGTTGCAGCAGCAGGTATCAAGATCATTGCGTCGGCAAAGGTTGGGCGTCGAGAGATGCTTATTCTGGCTGTTTCGCTTGGTCTCGGTCTGGGCGTTCAGATGGTGCCAGAGGTGCTGTCATCGTTCCCTGAGCTAGCGAAGACGGTGTTCGCTTCGACGATCACGACAGGTGGGCTGAGCGCCTTGATCCTGAACCTGATCATCCCTAGGGATGTTGGGGAGCTACCAGTCGACGCTGCCTAGCCTCGATAGAACAATGCGAGTACGGGGGCCCCTTCGAAAGGAGGGGCCCCCGTTGTCTCATAGGCAGCTGACTTGTACGCCCTCCGCTTTGGTGGGTGCCAGCAGAGGCGCGGTAGAGTTGGGCGGAACACTCAAGGAGTCAGAACCTATGTTTGTCAAGCGAGTTGGGATGATGTGCCTCATTGCTGCAGTGCTCGTCGTTGCCCTACCAGGCTTGGCACAAGTATCTGACACCGAGCTTGAGGAGGTTGAACTCGCGCTTCGCACCGATGGCTTCTATGTGGAGCCAGGCTCTGCCGACTCACCAAGCGGCGTGAGTTCTGCGCTGGCAAGTGCCGATAGCCAAATCTACGTGGTGTCCTTTGCGTCAGACCGTGGTGAGGACGAGGGGGTTATCGCGGATCGAATCGCCGCAGACTTCTCGAGCGGGACGTTTGTGGTGCTGACCCCGGTTGGGATTGGTGCTTCTTCTCACGAGTTCTCGGATTCTGAACTGAACAAGGCGCTTGAGGCCGCCGAGGGCAACTGGGGCTCGCTTCCAAAGGGGATCGACGAGTTAGATCAGTCGTTGGCAGGCAAGGGCGGGTTCCCTTGGTTCGGGACAATCGTGGCGGCGGCGCTCGGGTTCTTCGGCTGGAATATGTACAAGGGCCGCAAGCGTGACAGGGGAGCTGTGCTGACTCGCTTGGAGGAGGCCAGGGTGGGAATCCGGGAGCAGATAGCCGACGTGTCGAATGACATTCTCGAGCTTTCTGACCGGGTGGCAACAGCGGACAGCACAGGGGCCACGGAGCACTTTCGTAGGGGAAGCGCGATCTTTTCGGGCGTTGCCGACTCTGTGGAAGCTGTCGAAACAGAAATGGGACTCACAAAACTTTCGGCAGATCTCACTGAGGCTGAGTGGAGCCTCGAGGCCGCTGAGGCGATTCTTGACGGCCGCGAGATTCCCGAAAAACCAACGGACAGGCCTGTGGAGTGCTTCTTCCACGCTCACCGTGCGGGTATCGAAGAGGCTGACGTCAAGACCTC
>CAXMPE010000235.1:0-5513 GCA_964195245.1 uncultured Verrucomicrobiales bacterium
GCCCTGCGGGAGTCGCCGACCAGATCTCGCGGAACCCAGAGTCGCTGGCTCGTTCAATAGCAACGGGCCTTCAGCAAATATGGCATCCAAAATTGGCGATGATGTTTGACGCCATGGTTGCGATTGGTCCCGAACATGCCCGCGTGTTCGCCGAGGCCCGATGGGATAAGGCTCGAGTGCGCGCGGAGCTACTGGCTCTCACCACTCGACCAGGTGCCGAAATGGTGCGAGGGGCCGGAGGGATCGACGAGGGCGTACCCGTCGCCATGGCAGAGATGGACATCCCCAAGTTCCGACCGAACGGTCTTTGGATCACTCACGTTGGCTCCGGGGCGGGGCTCTGGACTGGCATCTTCGCCGGGTGGGTGTCAGGCGAAAAGGGCTCCGACATGGTCACTCGAGCCATATAGAGGGGCAGACATGGTTGTTCTCCTAGTTCTGCGCCACGCCAAGTCTGATTGGAACGCTGCTTATAGTCGCGACCACGACCGGCCACTCAACAGTCGCGGCGTCAGAGCCGCCAAAAAGGTGGGACTCATGTTGACGAGAAGTCAACACGTTCCCGATCTCATTGTCGCGTCGTCGGCTACCAGAACCCTCCACACCGCTCAGCTCGCGGCGGAAGCCGGCGCTTGGGAAGCAACGATCCGGGCGGAACCACAACTCTACAGCGGAGGCCTCGGCGGCATGCTCGCCGTCATCGAGTCGGCAGGCGAGGTCGAAACCTTGATGATCGTCGGTCATCAACCCACTTGTGGCAACGCGATCAGTCGCCTCACTGGAGCGAATGTGACAGTCAAGACTGCAACTGTTGCCGCCATTGAGTTCCCGACCCGGACCTGGTCAAGCGTCTTGGCCATGACGGGCACGTTGCGCTTCCTCGTCCACCCCCGGATGCTCTGAGCGGTTAGTGTGCCTTCACATGCAGTTACTTGATCCCACAGCTGAACTAGAAGACCTCAACCGACGTCCTGCACCGCGTCTAAGAAGTCTCAATGGGACCACAGTCGGCCTTCTAGACATCTCAAAACCTCGAGGTGACATCTTCCTTGACGAGATCAGCGCACAGCTCACCGCTGCAGGTGCTGTTGTAAAGCGGTATATGAAGCCAACCTTTGCGAAGCCCGCCTCTCCCGATCTTCAAGTCAAGATCGCACAGGAGTGTGGGGCTGTCGTCGAAGCCCTCGCCGACTGAGGATCTTGCGTGTCGTGCAGTGTGCATGACGTGGCAAACCTAGAAGAACGCGGGATCCCGTCGGTATTCATCGCCTCCGACCAGTTCAGATCTGCCCGAGAAGCCCAAAGCAGGGCGTTGGGTACTGACCCGGCCACTGTCTGGGTCCCCCATCCCATCCAAGACCGCAGCGACCATGAAATGACCGAGCTCGCCAAAAAGGTAGGGACCCAAATCCTCGCCGCTTTGCTCGAGTCGGCCTAGACCGCTCGCTCGCTCCGCAGGTTCGCCACCTCTGCTGGCGTGTATCCAAGTTCCGCAAGGAGTTCATCGGTGTGCTCGCCTAGCGTTGGCGCTCGCCGACTGATCCCAGGGCCGGTCACTGACAAAGACATCGGTGGGAGCACCACTGGCACCTCACCCATTCCAGGAAACGACATTGGATGCATCAGACCCGTAGCGACGATGTGAGGGTCGCTGAGGGTCCCAGCGGCGGCAAGGACAGGAGCCGCGGGAACACCTCCCTCGGCGAGGGCGGATAACGCTTCAGAAGAAGAAAGGCTCGCCGCCCACACCTTGAGGCCCTCTGAAAGCTCAGCGTGATTGCGTCCGCGTAGGTCATCAGTTGCAAATCTGGGATCCTCAACCCACTCGGGCTTGCCCAACACCGCCGAGATCCGGCGGAAGAGCGGCGTACCTACCACCTGCACGATAATCCACCCATCGGTGACCTCGAGCATGTCGGTAGGCCCTGACGTTTGGCCCTGATTGTGGGTGGAGGTTCGCCCTCGTTGAGTGACGGCTTCCTCGGTAAGCACAGGAGCGTTAAACGAAAGAGCAGTGTGTAAGAGGTTGGTCTGGACGTGCTGGCCCTCGCCAGTGCGCTCCCGATGAACAACGGCAGCCATGGTCGCGAACGCAGCAAGAGACGCCGTACCAAAATCAACATACGTCACGTAGGCCCGGGTCGGATGGCCAAACGGACCCGTCAAGACCGCAGCGCCACTCATAGCCTGTCCCACCCCATCAAAACCCAGCTGGTCGGCGTAAGGGCCCTCGTCCCCGTAGGCGTCAGCAGTCGTCAGGATGACGTCAGACCTGACAGCTTTGAGCGAGGGATAGTCAAGACCCATTGCCTCAAGCCCCAAGCGAGGGAGATTCGCCACCACGATGTCGGCAGTCGCGACCAACCGCTTCAGGACCTCACTCCCGGCCGGCGTTCGCGGGTTCAGCGTGAACCCACGCTTGTTGCGCCCGATGTTCATATGGCTGGCACCACTGCCGTCGGGGGCGATCGGCGAAAGCCAACGATCCTCCCCACCCGAGACCTTCTCCACTCGGATGACGTCGGCGCCGAGATCACCAAGAAGCGCGGCGCAATAGGGGCCAGCGATATAGCGACCGAAGTCGAGGACGCGGTAGCCAGACAGCACGCTCACGATGTGCTCACGAATAGAAGATTGATTCCGATCTGCCCATCCTACGACGCGCGGTAACCTCAGCGGGTGAAACAGTTCCTCCTCAAGCGAATGATCTCGTCGGTGATCACGCTTTTGGTGTTCACGAGCATGCTGTTCTTCTTAGCGAACGTCATGATTCCAGGAGACATCACGAACAACTTCATGCCCGGTCTAGGGGCCCAAAGAGCCGTCCTACAGGAGCACTACGGGCTGAATCAACCGCTCTGGGCTCAGTACCTGACCTTCATGCAGGCGTTCATTACGGGGAACCTGGGTACCTCGGGCTTCGGACAACCAATCTCAGAGATCATGGGGCAACTACTGCCGTGGACCCTTCTGATCTTCGTTTTCGCCGTCGGCATTGCTTTCGTCATGGGTCATTGGTTGGGCCGCGTTACTGGTTGGACCAAACGACCCGTCCTCAAGCACGTCGTTCGGTTCACTGCCGTAACCGCCCACTCAACCTTCCCGCCCTTCCTCACGTTCTTCCTAGCTTTCGCTGTGTCGAATCTGCTCGGACCGATGCGCTGGGGAGCCTCGATGCGAATCGAAGGAGCTACCAATTTTCTCGTCAGCTTCGGTCGAAACTCCATCACCTCCCCGAGGGGCCAGATCGGGACCTTGTGGATGATGATCGGAACGTTCATTCTGATGGCAGCGATGGTCATCGTCATGCAACGCATCGTGGAGCGTCTCTTCAGGAGAAGGATCCCCGGAATCCTTCAGATCGTCGTCTTCGTTGTGGCCAACGTCTGGGTTTGGAACCTGTTCTCGCGTAGGGCAATGGCGTTGGACCTGCTGGCCCTCCTCTCGCTGCCCCTCATCGCTGTAACCATCCTCGCCTTCGGAGAAATCGCCCTCGTTGTCGACGCCGCGATGGACGGTGCAGCAGGTGAACAATTCATTCAAACAGCGCGGGCCAAAGGCCTCTCCGAACGAGCAGTTCGCGACAGACACGCAGCCCGGGTGGCCCTGTTGCCAGCCCTGTCAAAGTTCGTGACCTCCCTGCCTTTCGTGCTGACCGGGCTCGTCATTGTCGAGTTTTCGTTCACGGTTCCGGTGGGGTACGCCGCAAGCCTTCGTTTCCCCGGCCTGTCAACCATGTTGTTCAACGCACTCACCGCCCGCGACTACTCCTTGGTGATCGGGGGCCTACTCGTCATCGGCATGATCTCCATCGGAGCCCGGATCGTCATTGACCTCCTCCACGTGTACCTCGACCCTCGAGTGATCTACGACGAAGAAGCACTGGTCCAGCTATGAGACGCCGATCCTTCTTCTGGGTTTCCTTGGGTCGTTTTGCCAAGAACAAACTCGCGCTTCTGGGAGTCGGGATGGTGATTGCCTTTGCCCTAGCTGGCGCAGCCCACCCCATTTTGATGAATACGGTCTGGGACCGAGCCACCTACCACCCCAGTTTCGGACACGACGACATCGAGACGGAGTTCGTGATCGTCGAAAACATCACAGACCCAGCCACTGAGATCGACCTCATGACCGCTCGGCTCAACAACCCCTTCTACCAGATTGGTGACATCCACACCGCAGTCACATTTCCTCCCCCTTTCACGAAAGAGCACATTCTTGGTGTCGACAACTTGGGGCGGGACGTTCTTTCGATGGTGCTCGCCGCGACCAAACCCAGCTTCATCGTTGGTCTGTCTGCAGGGATTTCGACCGCCCTTGTAGGGCTCATATTCTCAACCATTGCCGCAACGTTCAGAAGGTGGACCGACACCATTCTCTCGAATGTTTCTGACGCGCTCCTTGTGCTTCCGGCCCCGCTCCTCATGGTGATCCTGGGAGCGGGCCCGTTCAAAGCCCAGTTGGGGCCGGTGGTGTTTGGCCTGATTTACGGCGTCGGCATGGGAGCAGGCGCCGCAGCCGTTGTCATGAGGTCTCAGGCCCTCTCAGTGCTCACGAAACCGTTCATCGACGCGGCCACTGTTGCTGGAGCAGCGAAGTACCAGATCATTAAGAACCACCTGCTCCCCCACCTCGTCCCCATCGCTGCGTTGTACCTCCTGCTTGGGGTCAGCGGAGCCATCGTCGCAGATGGGTTCGTCTCATTTCTCGGATTTTCCGACACTCGCCTGAACTGGGGCACGATCATCTTCTTCGCTCTGGCGCTCCCCCCAGCCAATAGAGCTGGCATCCCGTGGGAGGCTCTGGTAGCAGCAGCGGGTGCTATCACTCTGTTCTCGGCAGCCTTCTACATGATCGGCCTCGGGGTCCGTGACGTTGCCAAGCCCCACGACAACCGCGGATAGCGTCTACAGCGTCTACAAGGGAAGGGCGGTGGTGTACTTCACCCGACGCATCGAGATCATCGACGTGATGCCGGCAACGCCCTCGAGCGGGCCCAGATGCGCCATGTAAAACTCGTCCCATGCCTGGAGATCCCTCATCACGGCGTGTAGAAGAAAGTCGATTTCTCCGACCATTCGGTAGCAGGCTTGCACACCCGGCAAGTCTGCAACCTGGGACTCAAACTTCTCAACGGCACTGATTGTTTGGGTGTCCAGACGCACTCGTACAAAGACGTCAAGCCCCCGGTCCACCATCTCTGGGTCGACTAGGGCGACATATCGGGCGATGAGGCCCGACGTTTCTAGACGCCGCACCCTCCTGAGGCAGGCCGAGGGAGACAGCCCAATTTGATCAGCCAACTCCTGGTTCTGGACCCTGCTGTCCATCTGTAGGAGAACGAGAATGTGGCGGTCGATACGGTCAAGAGGGACATCCATGATGACTCCAGCCTAACCCAGCTACACAATTCTGATGTTAACCAACGTCCTATCACGCTCACAAGTTGCATACTGAAGCAAATATGCGACCGATACGCAATCGAGAGGTCACCGCGATAGCGTAATATTGTG
>CAXMPE010000236.1:0-4082 GCA_964195245.1 uncultured Verrucomicrobiales bacterium
AAAGCGAACGCAGGACCTTGCCAGCTATGAACGAAAGCTAACGCACCTACCGAAGGACTCTCAAATGGCACTCCTCAAACGGCAATCTGACAAGGTCGATGTGCTGAGTTCTATCCCGCTGTTTGGCACGTTGTCTAAGAAGGAACTCCCTTCCCTCGCGCGGCTGTGCGATGAGATAACTGCCGCTGAGGGAACGACCCTAATGAATCAAGGCGATCGCGCCGTTCAGGCGGTCATCATCTTGAAAGGTGGCTGCGCGGTTCGGCGAAACGGGCGGAAAAATCGCTGACCTAGGCAAAGGCGACATTGCGGGAGAGATTGGGCTTGTCACGGACCAACCCAGCAACGCCACCGTGAAGACGACCCAAGAGTCAACCCTCCTCGTGCTCACCGGCGGGGCGTTCTCGGACGCGATGGCCCAGATGCCGTCCATGGCGTTGAAGGTCTTGAAGGTGGTTGCCACCAGGCTCGCCGAGAACGATCGAAGAGCGACCTAGCCGCCAGGCTCCCGTTCGCTGCCGGAGGGCTTCTCAGGCGAGAGGGCGAGAAAGCATGAAGACCGTCTCGCCGGCTTCTCGTGCGTAGGTGAGCCTCCCACCCATCCGCTGAGCGAGCTCGTGTGACACGGCGAGACCGATACCCACCGACCCCGACGCCTCGTTGGAAGAAGCGAAGGCAGTGAACAAGGTCTTTTCAATCTCACCAGGAACGCCATCACCGTTATCGCGCACTTCGACCAGACCGTACCCGTTCATCCTTCTGATCGCGATCGCGCGTGACGGGCCCCCGTGTCGCGACGTGTTTGATATCAGGTTATGAAGGACCTGCCGCACCCGCAATTGATCTCCCAGAATCATGACTTCATCAACGACTTCGATTATGAACTCTTCGGGCGCTACTGAAGTCACGAGTGCGTAAGCGTCGAGGGTCGTGACGTTCACTGTGACCTCGCTGCCCTCCGGGAGTAACGCAACCAGCAGATCCTCGGACAGAAGCTCCAAGGCCTTGGCAGCGTCCCGCAGCAGATCGACTGACTCCAAAACATCGTCCTCATCTCCAGAGTTGAGCACGCCGGAGATGACTGATAGTGGGCCACGAAACTCGTGAGAAACGGTCGAAACCATCCGATTCTTAAGCGAGACCATCTCAGCCAGACTCCTGAACCCCAAGGTGAGCATTGGCACGGGAACCAACCAAAGAGCAGCAACCGCAAGCCCTACCAGTAGGTGGATAAACCCAGTCGAGCCCCAGTTCCACGTGGCAACGCTCGTGCCGTAGGCCAGGGCATAGCTCAGCGTAAAAGTTGGAGTGGAGAGCTTGCTCAGAAACAACCAAGTGTATCCGATTGCGGCGAGCCCTACGACGCCGAGAATTACGATATAATGGAGTGGATTGATCAGCACGCCGACCCAGATGACTGGGACCGTAGCGCCAACGATTGGCCTAATTCCGTACCTCGGCCACCAGCGAGCCTGAGCGAGCACCCACAACGAGAGAGTGACCGGCAGCAGCCCCTGCACAACCAGCACTCCTTGATCAGACACCAGGCCAGCAATAATCAGGCCCAGACCAATGGAGACAAAGACTGGAGGGATCCCCGTCGCTACCTTTCGCTCCAGACGAGCCTGAACAACCTGTTTGATGTCCCGCGGAGTTCTCTGTGTCACAGCGCCGAGTCCTCTAAGCCGCAGCCGAGGTGGCCTTCATTTCTTCGACTTGCCACTTCGAGACCCTATACCGTTCGACACCACGTGACCCCGAGGATACCAGCGAAATCGAGGAAGTCTCTGGGTCTTGTTCTTCACGACGGACGAGAACAACCCGTGCCGTCTTTCAATCACCTAGCGCTCAACAAACGCTGCCGCGATCGCTTCAATCTCCCCAGCGGGCGCCATCCGTCCCTGACGTAACAGTCGGTCCAGCCCATCGCCTCGAAGCAGCGCGGGGGTTGGGGAAGTCGTGGTTGTAGTTGTTGTTGTCGCTGGGGCTCTCAATACCCCTTGCGAGCCCGACCCTCGGCTCGCTTAATCTCGCGGTTGGCATCGCGTTCCTTCGTTGCTTGGCGTTTGTCGTGCTGTCGCTTGCCCTTGCCTAGGCCAATCTTCAGTTTGACTCTGCCATTCTTGAAATAGAGGCTCATAGGGATGATCGTCAAACCTTTTTCGTGAACCTGGCGGCCCAGTCGGTCGATTTCTCTGGCGTGCAACAGCAGCTTGCGCTTGCGTTCTGGCTCATGGCCGCCATCTCTGGCGAACTTGTATGGGGCGATGTAGAGACCGTTGATGAAGGCCTCCCCGTCTCTCACTAGAACGAACGAGTCCTTGATATCGGCCTGGCCTTCGCGGAGGCTCTTGACTTCGGAACCCAAGAGCACCATTCCTGCCTCGAACTCATCGGTGATGGCGTAGTCATAGGTAGCGCGCCTGTTGCGGGCGATTGCTTTGATCTTGTCAGTGGTCGAGTCCGCCATCGCTATCCACCTAAGTAGTTCATTGGATCCACCGGAATACCGTATTCACGTGTCTCAAAGTGCAGATGGTTTCCGGTTGAGAATCCTGTGGAGCCAATATACCCAACGGTGTCACCGGCGCTAAGAAACTGACCGGACGAAACAGTATCCGACGACATGTGAGCGTACAAGGTCGTGAGGCCTCCACCGTGGCTGATCACCACTGCGTTGCCGTAGCCTCCGTAATACCGAGCAAGGATGACGGTACCGCTGCGAGAAGCAACAATGGTCCTCCCATTCGGCGCTCCGATATCGATGCCCGTATGGAGCCTCCTCGCACCGGTTATGGGATGGATTCGGAATCCATACGGTGACGTCAGGACACCGTTGACTGGCCAAAGAAAGCCAGAGCCAGTCGGGTCCGAGTTGATCTCCGCGGCCAAGATGTCTTGCTCGAGCTGCGCTGCGTCACCCTCTAGAGCCGACAGCTCATGATCCATCTCGTCGATGAGGCGCACGACAGCTGCGAGAAGATCGGCGTACTCTTGGACCTCGGCGCCTACCGCGGCCGACCGTTTCTCAACCTCCAGTTGGGCCTCTTCCAAAGCCGTCTGATTACGAGCTAGATCTTCGAGCACTTGGCCGTGGCGAGCTTGTTGGGCCTCGACCTGGACTTGCTGTGCTTGCTCAGTCGCTTTCAATGCTTCAAGGTCTCGGATAGCGCGCTCTGTCGATTCAATGGTCTGGCTGGCGTACTCGGCACCGATCAGAACATCCGTCACCGACGAAACATCAAAGAAGCCCAACGGCACCTCGGTGGAGTGGCTCATATACGAGTCCACTGCTCGCTTAGTGAGTTCGTCGCCGGTCTGGGCGATACTCAACCGGGTGGTGGCCAACTCGATAGCAGCCTGTTCGAGTACTCCTTGAATTCTGGCGGCTTCGGCTTGCCCTCCCAGAATACGGACGACCCCAGCTTCGACAGCGTCGTTGGCGGCTGAGAGTTCCCCCCGCACAATGGTTAGGCGTGTTTCGGCCGCGCCAAGATCTCGCTGAAGCTGAGTCCGAGCGGCGCCTTGCTGCTCGATCTGTCGGTTGATGGTGGCGATGCCATCCTCGACCTCGGCGAGCTCATCTTCAAGATCTGCGCTGGCAGTAGTGGAGCTAGCCACCAAGACCAACACGATGGCTGGTACTACCCATAGCCGGCGGCTCATACCCGCATGAATCGGCGAACGCCAAGGGCGCTCCCGAAGAATCCTGCTGCCGCTCCGAAGACGAGATAGAAGAAGCCTTGCCTCGCAAAGAACCCTGGCGAAACCTCGATCTTCAAGAACTCAAGCAATGTGAAATTGTCCTGTGCATAGCGCAGCGAGAACCACACCGTTCCAACAGCGAGGGCGGCGCCCAACAGCCCTTCGATCAAGCCTTCGATCAGGAATGGAATCTGGATAAACCAGTTGGATGCACCCACCAGTCGCATCACAGCGATCTCGTCTCGGCGGGCATATATCGCCAGCCGGATGGTGTTGGCAATGAGGATGACCGCGGCGCTTCCTTGGATGACAGCGATGCCGATGGCAACTCTCTTGAGTGTTTTGGAGAAGCTACTAAGACGCTCAATCACTTCGCC
>CAXMPE010000237.1:0-4122 GCA_964195245.1 uncultured Verrucomicrobiales bacterium
ATCGCTACCAAGGGCTCTCTTAGGGAGATGGTGCTGCCAGCTTCGCTAGCGATCATCTTCCCGCTTGCGATTGGGTTCTACAACAAGGAGATGCTTGGGGGATTCCTTGCAGGATCACTCGTTACTGGCTTTCTTCTCGCCATCTTTATGTCGAACGCTGGTGGCGCCTGGGATAACGCAAAGAAGTTCATTGAGGCCGGAAACCATGGCGGCAAGAACTCCGATGCCCATCACGCTGCTGTCATCGGCGATACGGTAGGGGACCCGTTCAAAGACACCTCGGGCCCAGCGCTCAACATCGTGCTCAAGGTCATGAGCATCGTTGCGCTGACGTTTGCTTCAGCTTTCTAGCGCAGCTACCGCTCTAAGTGTTCAAGAGATAGCCCATATCTCTGCGATTTATCAAAGATTTATCCCCATACATCAACTTGCCACCTACGCTGGGTGATAAGTTGTACAAACACTCCCTCGGAGATTCCCATGAAGACTGCACTGCTCACCAGAAGCTTCGGTAAACGAAGCTTTGCCGTTCTCATCGCCATGCTCGCGATTATCGCGTTGACGCTCCCTTCCTTTGCTGATGAGGACGAGACGCATGGAGATGATTCGGGAATAGAAGAAACTCACGAAGTTGCCGAAGAAGAAGCTGAGATCAAGGAACTCGAAGCTGAGATCAAGGAACTCGAAGCTGAGATTAAGGCACTCGAAGCTGAGATCAAGGAACTTGAGGGCGAAGAACCCGAGGGCGAAGAACCCGAGGATGAGGAAGAGTACGGCAGCGCGCGGTCCATTGAGGTGCACATCCTCAAAGATGCTGGTTGCAGCCCGAGTCGCGGGATTGGCTTTAAGGTCGGTCACGAGGAGAACGGGAAGTACGAAGATTGTGATATCCCTCAGCTCATCGAAGATGAACTCATCGATGATGGGGATGATGCCTGGAAGAACCCCGGTAAGGGTCGCGAAAAGAGCAAGAGCAAGCACGGCTCCGAAGGCTCCGACGACTCTTAACGAATCACTCAGTACCCAGCGACAGGCTCAGCCCGTCGCTGGGTACTTTTTTTCGTCCCTCTCAGCTGACGCTGCCATTTGTTGGGTGCTGCTCCGCCTAACCTCATCCGATGCGCTTTGAAGTCTTTGCCATTGGAGCCGCCGTTGCTTGGGCGTTTGGCGGCCTCCTAGCTGCACATCCCTCCCGGGAACTAGGCGGTCCCCGTTTCGTCCGCATCAGGATGGTGTTTGTCTCGGGGCTCCTCGTTGCCGTTGGATGGGCAGTAGATGGGTGGTCGAGCGTTGACGCTTCGGACTGGTGGCCCCTGATCCTCTCTGGATTCATAGGGTTGTCGCTCGGCGACGCGGCGTTGTTTGAGGCGTTTGCCAGATTGGGCCCACGGCGCACCGGCATCTTGTTTGCCGCCAATGCGCCAATGACTATCGCTGTCTCGGCTCTGATCTACGGCGAGCGGTTCACGCCGAAGGCTGCGGCGGGCGTCGTTCTCGTGTTGGTTGGCGTTGTTATAGCCATCGGCAAGGGAACGAGGCCGGGGCAGTCACACCTTTGGGAGGAGGTCAAGGGCTCCCTCAAGATGGGCATCATGTTTGGGCTGCTGGGTGCTGCCGGTCAGGCGGTAGCGGTTCTGATAGCTGATCCCGTCTTTGACGGCTCACTGGACCCGTGGAGCGGTGCAGCGGTCCGAGCCATCGCCGGAACCGTGGGGCTCTTTCTCTTCATGCCGCTCTTTGAACGGCGGTCCCAAGGAGGCGAAAAGACCAAGTTGACGATGCGTCTTCTGGGCTGGGTCATCGTCTCGGGAGCCGTCGGGATGGCGCTTGGCAAAACGCTCATGCTGATGGCTCTCGGCAAGGGAGACCCCGGCGTTGTATCAGTCCTCGTGTCGCTTTCCCCAGCCATGCAACTGCCGCTCATCTGGGTCTGGACGAGGAAGATGCCAGCGATGGGTGCCTGGGCAGGCGCTGGCTTGGCAGTTCTTGGCACGGCGCTGATCGTCGGCTGATTCCTCCCATTGGCTGAATCTGAACACGCCGCAGCATTTCGTTCTGCCAAGGGGGCGATCTATCCGCCGTCGAAGACTCGGTCGATGAGCCCGGCGTCCTCGCCGGGCTCATCTGCGAAAAGAGAGCTGTCGGCTGTCGCCGACGTGCAAGCATCATTTGTCATCGCCTGAACGATCGTTTAATATACTGAACATGCGTTCAAGTGATGACACCCGCACCGCAGCTGCTCGGATTCGAGATGCAGCGATCGTCGAGTTTGCTGCCAACGGAGTCACCGGCAGCACTATCCGCAAGATTGCGGCGGGCGCTGGCGTGTCTCCGGGCCTGGTTATCCACCACTTCGGCTCGAAGGACCAGTTGCGGGTGGCTTGCGACGAGTACATCGCTGAGCTCATCCGCGATGTCAAAGGTGACGCGATGGCATCCGGCAGCGGGTTCGACGTGACCGCAGCCTTTCGCGAGGTGGGCGACATTCCGGCTGCCAAGTATTTGGCCAGAACTCTTGTCGATGGCTCGCCTCATGTAGCCGAGTTGGTCGACGAGCTGGTTGGCGATGCGGTCAAATACGTAGCCACTGGTGTCGAAGCCGGGATGATCAAGCCGACAGAGCACGAGTGGGGGCGAGCCGCCATCATGACAATTTGGGGCCTCGGAGCCCTCGTCCTTCATGAGCACGTAGAACGCCTCATCGGAGTCGATATCACCGCTGACCTCAGCGAGAACCCAACAGCAGCTTCGGCCTACATAGCCCCTGTTCTAGAGATCTACGGCCAAGGGATCTTCACCGAAGCCACACTTCAGCAAATGCAGGAGGCGTTCGTCGATGCCTCAACCGAAATCAATCAAGGGAAGGAAACAGCATGACCGACCAAATTGCCATCCACACAGAAGGCCTCACCAAGCACTATGGGGATTTCCCCGCCTTGGTCGACCTCGACCTCGACGTGCCAGTTGGGGAGATTTTCGGCTTTCTGGGCCCCAATGGTGCTGGCAAGACAACGATGATCCGCACGATTCTCGATGAAATCAGGCCGACCTCTGGCAGCGCTTCAATCCTTGGCATGGATACCCATGAGAGCTCGGTCGAGATCCGCAACCACATCGGATACGTTCCGGGCGACCTGGCCATGTACCCGAACCTCACCGGTAAGGACACTCTCACCTACTTCGCCAACCTTCGCGGCGGAGTCGACTGGGACTATGTTGATTCTCTGGCGGAGCGACTCGATGCGGATCTCAGCAAGAAGGTCGGTGATCTGTCGTCTGGTAACCGGCAGAAAGTAGGGCTGATTCAGGCGTTCATGAACAAACCCGATGTGCTGATCATGGACGAGCCCAGTTCGGGTCTTGACCCTCTCGTACAGCGCGAGTTTCAAGCGATGCTGCGCGAATTCGCTTCAAATGGCCAGACGGTGTTCCTCTCTAGCCACACACTGTCCGAAGTGCAGCGTGTAGCTGATCGGGTGGGCATCATTCGCCACGGTCGCCTGATCGCAGTGGAAGGCGTCGCCGACCTGCGCTCCAAGGCCATTCGTACTGTCAACCTCTTCTTCGACGGCCCAGTGGATGGCACCGTGTTGGAGGGGCTTCCGGGCGTACGAGAAGTCAATGTCGAGAATCACCATGTGACGCTCTCATTCGACGGAATGATGGAGACTCTGCTCAAGGTAGTTACCGAGAGGTACAACTTGTTGGATATCACCACCCATGAAGCCAACCTCGAAGAGATCTTTCTCACGTACTACGAGGAGGTGGGTGCGTAATGCTTTCGACAGTTGTCACCAAGACGTTCCTCGACCGTTGGAAGGGCGAAGCGATTGGGGCTCTCTCGCTTGCCTTGATGTTCTTCCTCGGGATGGCGGTTTACCGCGATATAGACCTTGCTGTGTATACGGACCTTCCTGAGGCGTTCAGAGCGTTGATGAACATCCCAGCCGACGCCGATGTAGGTGCACTGGCTTATGGCGCAATCTACAGCTCCTACGGCGCTCTCATCCTCGCTTCGCTGGCCCTGTCGATGGGCTCGGCTTCGATTGCGGGTGAGGAGCGCAAAGGCACCATGGGGCTACTGCTAGGCAACCCGAAGAGTCGGACCTACATCCTCGTCTC
>CAXMPE010000238.1:0-6535 GCA_964195245.1 uncultured Verrucomicrobiales bacterium
ACTGACTTCCTTCTCATACTCGGGGCAAACCCCTACGCCTCCAACGGCAGTCTTGCCACCGCGCCTGATTGGCCGGGTCGAATGAAAGCAATCCAGGAGCGGGGCGGCCAGATCGTCACCATTGACCCAAGGAGAACCAAGACTGCGGCAGCTTCCGATGAGCACCTATTCATCAGGCCCGGCACCGACGCGCTGTGGCTCTACGCGATCGCCAACGTTCTCATCGAGGAAGACGTGGTCGACCTCGGTCGATTGGCTCAGTGGATCAAGGGGCTCGAGACGTTCGCTGCATCGACTGTGGGTTATACACCTGAAGCTGTTGCGGATCGAACAGGAATCGACGCTGCCACCACACGCCGCATCGCGCGGGCGTTTTGTGCAGCTCCCTCCGCGGTTGCCTACGGCCGGATCGGGACGCACACCACCGAGTTCGGGACGCTAGCCAGCTGGCTGGTCGATGTACTCAATACCATCACCTCGAACCTGGACGAACCGGGCGGAGCCATGTTCCCCCTCCCAGCCCACAGCAGTCCGCGGGATCGCCGTGGGTTCAAAACCGGTCGATGGGTGAGTCGAGCAGCCGGACTCCCCGAGGTAAGGGGGGAACTCCCCGTTGCAGCCTTAGTAAGCGAAATCGAAACTCAAGGCGATGGGCAGGTGAAGGGCCTTATCACCGTTGCTGGGAACCCAGCGCTCTCGATACCTGATTCCACCCGAACCGAAGCCGCGCTCGAGAAGCTCGAGTTCATGGTCAGCGTCGACATCTACCTCAACGAGACAACACGCCACGCCGATATCATTCTCCCGCCTCCGTCACCTCTGGAGAGACCACATTACGATTTCGCCTTCTACGGCCTCGCAGCCGAGAACGTCGCCAATTACTCACCCCCAGTCTTCGACAAGGCAGCCGAGAGCCCGGCGGAATGGGAGATCATCGCGAAGCTTGCAGCTATTACAAGTGGTGCAACGGCCGAGACGCCAGTCTCGGTAGTCGACGATCTCGTCTTCGCGACACTTGTGTCAAAGGCTGTGACCAACCCAGCATCTCCTGTCTTCGAGCAGGATCCCGAGGCCATCATCGCGGCAACGCTCCAAACAGGACCCGAGCGGGTACTCGACTTCCTCTTGCGCGCTGGCCCCTACGGAGATGCGTACGGCGCCAACCCGACAGGGCTAACGCTTGAATCCCTACGCCAGGAACCCCACGGCGTTCACCATGGTGCACTCAAAGCCCGGCTGCCAGCCAGCCTCGCAACTCCCGATGGTCACATCCAGCTCGCCCCACCGGAACTCATTGATGACTCCGAGCGGCTGCGATCCAGTCTCGGAGAACCGACCGAAGCGCTCCTGCTGGTTGGTCGCAGGGACATCAAGAGCAACAACTCGTGGATGCACAACATTGACCGGCTCACGCGCACCCGCAATAAGTGCACCCTCATCATGCACCCCAACAACGCAGCAGAGAGAGGGCTGAGCGAGGATCAAATGGCAGCAATCTCCTCTGACACCGGATCCATCACAGCCCCCATCGAGATCTCGGACGACATAATGGAGGGCGTTGTCAGCCTGCCCCACGGATGGGGACACGGCCTCGAAGGAAGCAGGATGGCGGTCGCGGCAAGCCGCCCTGGTGCCAACTCGAACATCCTTGCTTCCACAGCGGTTGACCCAATGTCTGGCAACGCTCGGCTCAACGCTATCGCTGTCACGGTAAGCATCGACTCGTAGAGACCATGACCAAGACCGCAGCCGTAAGAGGCCTCATCAGATGAGTAAGAGACTCTTTGCCTCGCTCGCGGTTCTGATTTCGCTTTCTTTTGTGGTTGCTGTGCCGGTCCCAGCTCAGGCGGCAGACGGGATCGCTGTGACGGGCGACGTGTTGTACACCGCCGACGCTCTCCATGAAACGCTCCACACTGAGCTAACGCTCGCGATACGCAACGTGACGCCTCCAACTCGTTCTGGATCTACCACCACCAGCTACTTCTACAACGCCTACTCCTTCGGCGTCCATCGAGAGGCCGTCAACATCCAGGTATTGCAAGATGGGGCGCCCGCCGACTTCGAAGTCACGCATGACAACGAGGGGACGAGCCGCATCGACCTGTCTTTCAACAGCAACCTCAACTATCAACGGTCCACAACCTTCTCGGTTACCTACGACCTCCCCGGTGGTCCCCGTAGCGACAACCCCTTTCGCGTAAACGGTGCTCTGACCTCAGCGTTCCTGTTTGCTTGGGGGGATCCTGGACTCTCTTCGGTGACACTGCGTTTGCCCCAGGGCCAAGAGCCAGAGTTCACTGGTTCTCAAAACCTCCTTCCGTCCCCCAGCGAGGGAGCTACCTGGGTTCAGACAGAGATTGATGACTCCTTCCAATGGTTCGCCTTTGTCGACGCTCGCAATGACGGAGCACTCACAATCGAGCCTCTGTCGCTTACCAACCATCCGATCGTGGTGAGGGCATGGCCCGGTGATACCGAATGGCTGAGCACCGTAAAGGACGTACTGACGGACGGACAACCAATGATGCAGGAAGTGCTCGGTCTGGAATGGCCTGTGGACGAGACGCTCACCGTCCAGGAGTCAATCGACCCAACACTCTCAGGTTACGGCGGCTGGTTTGTCACCGCCGACGCTCTTATCGAGATTGGAGAGCATCTAGACGCCGACCTCATCTTGCACGAACTCTCCCACGCCTGGTTCAACGGGTCACTGTTCGAAGAGAGATGGATCGGCGAAGGATTGGCCGAGTACTACGGCAGAAAGACTGCAGAACTCATTGGCGAAGGAGGTGGCATCGCTGGCGAACCCCTGTCCTTCCACCCGTCTCGCTTCGACCTCAACTCCTGGCCCGGCGTTGGGGAGAGCGACCAAGAAGAAGAGATCTGGGGATACGAGACTGCCTTCTACATTATCCAAACCCTCGCTGAAGAGATCGGCGAAGAGTCGATGCGAGAAGTGCTGGACACGGCCTACAACCACAAAAATCCGTACTTGCCGTCGCTAACTGAGTCGACCGAGCTGGCCGGTTGGCAGCGATTCCTCGACATCTTGGAAGAAGTTGGTGGTTCATCAAAGGCGACCGGCCTCTTGCGCGAGTGGGCGGTGGCTGAGACCAAGGGCCCGCTGCTCGATCATCGAACTGCCATCCGACTCAGGTTCCATAATCTTGTGGCTCACGCCGATACATGGGAGCTGCCGGCCATGATCGCTGAGAACCTGTCACAGTGGGAGTTCGAAGAGGCAGAACCACTTATCAAAGAAGCAGAGGTTGTTCTGGATCTCAGAGACAGTGCTGAAGACCAAGCGGGGGACCTTGGCCTCATCCGGCCAGCAACCGCAGAGGAGGCCTTCGAGGCGGAGAGCGAGTCGTTCAAGCAGGCAAACGCAGCAATCGAATCCGAGTTAGCGAGCCTTGAGCTCTACGCCTCGGCGAGCACCGCGTCTAGCGCGGACCGGTCGTGGATAGAAGAGCTTGGTTTGATACGGGAGGATCCAACGTCCGAACTCGAGGATGCCAAGGCTGCCTTCGAGGCAGGGCAGTTCGAAAGGTCCGATGCCGAGGCTCAGGAACTGATTGACCTGATAGCCGGGGCTGAAGATACAGGCGAGACCACAGCCCAAGCGCTCGGAGCGATCGCTGCCCTCATGTTTGTGGCCGGCGCGGTCCCAGCCCTTCTCCGACGCCGGAGAAGGAGGGGCGACTCGGCCATCGAAGGGGCCCTCTATCTGGACCCCACTCCTGCGCCTCCCTCCGCTATCTCTGCGGATCAGGCTGAGGCACCGGAGTAGGAGCGAACTGAGCGAGTCCACAGCAGCCGAGTAATCGCGAGAAAGACAACGGTGACGGCAACAGCCGAAAAGACGGTCCCCGCTGGCAACCTATTGGCAATAATTTCGGCGGGGGCGGTCACGGCGAAGCCAAGAGGAATGATGAATGTCAGAGCGAATCTCATTCCCACTGGGTAGATGCTCACTGGCCATCTCCCTGCTTGGAAGATCCCATTTCCGAGGTCTTGCAGCCTGTTGACCTTCACGAACTTGAAAGCAACTGTGGCGAACAGAAAGAAGATCGCGTACATAATTGCGGCGCCGCACCCGAGCAAAACGAGGAATGCCAGCACCCTCGTAGCCGGGAGAGAAGACCCAAGCCGGCTGATCGAGTAGGCGATTGCTCCAGCTCCTACAACCATGTCTGTCAGCGACCAAAAAGAGAACTCCTTCATGGAGGAGTACAGCTGAGAGTCCACGGGAAGGACGAGGGAGTAGTCGAAAGTCCCTTCTTCAATATCGCGCATAAGCCGCCCGGTTGAGGGGAGTACGAACGCTCCAAGGAACCCACCCAACAAGATATGGACGCCCATGACGCCAAAGAGCTCGTATCGGGTCCAGCCTCCGAGCGACTCGGTGTGTTGAAAGACAAGCGAAATCGCTACCAGCCCAATCGTGAGCTGGACAAGCGATTGAAAGACCTGCAGGAAGAAATTGATCCGGTACTGCATTTCGTACATCGCAGTGATGCGAAAGTTAACCCAGAACAACCGTACGGGGTTCATGAGCCCACCGCCGAGTATCGCCTAGTCGCTCGATCCCAGGTCAGCTTGATTGCAGTGCCAAGCAGCCCCACCCACAGGATCTGAGTGCCGATGCCCAGCAGCATCTCGTCTGCGTTCACTTGGCCGATAAGGACATCAATCGGGAACTGGAACGCCCACTTGAAGGGCATCCAAGCCGAGATGGTTTGCACCCACTGCGGCATCACTCCCATTGGTACCAGGCGCCCGCTCAGCAGGATCTCGAGAGCAACAATCAAATCAAACAGCGCCTTTGCTCGGGTGGTCCAAAAAGCGATAAGGCCCATAGCAAACAGCACAGAAGCCCGCACAGCGTATCCAAGCCAAACTGCGACCACGAACCCCGCCACATTGGTCCATCCCATCTCAATCTGAGGTCGAAAGATGAAATAGAGGCCCGCACCGATTGGTACCCACTGCACCACCCACACCAGCTTGTTCCCGGCGAAGTTCCAGATCGTCCTCCAGAAGACGTTGGCTGGCTCGAGAAGGAAGTTGGAGAGCCGACCATCCTGAATCCAATAACCCCACACGTCGGGAGACAGGGCCAAGTTCATCGCCCGCACGAGGGTCCATACGATGTAGTAGGCGGTGATCGCGTTGAGGTCATACCCCCCAATACCTCCGGTAGCTTCGGCCACTGTCCGCCAAACAACTAGGAGGACCACAGGTTCGATAAGAAACCCAAGCAGCGAAAGGAAGCTTGCCAACCGATACTGCATCTCCTTTAACGCACCCACCCGCGCCTCGGCGATTCCGGCGTCAACCCAAGAGCGAAGCGTCAACCTCAGTCCCCCATCTCAAAGGCCATGGCAATGACATCCTCCAGCGGAACATCCTCAACGCTGAGATCAGTGACTGCGAACTCACTCAGAATCTGTGCCGCAACGCCAGCTACGTCGGCTCGCAGCACCCGAAGCTCGGTGCGGCCTCGACCAGCATCAACCACCTCGCCAAGTCGGGCAACGCTGGAGAGATCGTCGGGCGAGGACACCGTGATCGTCTTATGGGTCGAGAACCGCTCACGGAGCCCGTCGAGGCCACCGTCGTAGATAATCTTGCCAACGTGGATGACGATGACCCGGTCGCAAAGGGCAGATATGTCCGCCATATAGTGACTGGTAAGCAGAATCGATGTGCCTGACTCCTGTTGGTAGTCCCTGATGAACTCTCTAACCCGCTTCTGCATTGAGACATCCAGTCCAAGGGTTGGCTCATCAAGAAACAGCACCTTCGGTCCGTGTAGCAGAGCCGCCATGAGCTCCACTTTCATCCGCTCACCGAGCGACAGGTTGCGAATCGGTTTCGCTAGAAGTTCACCTACCTCTAGGAGCTCCACGAAGGCATCCCGCCTACTTTTGAACTCTGCGCTAGGCACTTGATAGAGCGCCCTTCGAAGTTCGAGCGAATCACCCACCGGGAGGTCCCATTGAAGAGAATTCCTGTTGCCCATCACGAGGGCAATCTGTCGAAGGAAGGCCTTCTCGCGCTTTGAAGGCTCGAAACCAAGCACCCTCGCGCTGCCAGAAGTTGGGTAGAGGAGTCCCGACAGCATCTTCAGCGTGGTGGTCTTGCCGGCACCGTTGGGTCCAAGGAACCCAACCAATTCGCCTGGCTCCACGGAAAAGGACACGTCGCTAGCCGCGTACACGTCCCTGAACTCGCGTTTGAAGAGGCCTTTCAGAGAGGCTCGAATCCCTGTTTCTCTAACGGGGACTCTGTAAGTCTTAGTTAGCGAGTCGACACTGACACTTGGCACGCGCCAAGTCTCGCACACGCGATGAGAAGACGCAGGCTGATTACTTCTCGCCCACTTCATCAAGGACGCCGTCGAGGAACTCACGCGCTCGGTCGGTAGCAACCCCCGCTGACTCAGCCTTCTCCTCGATTAGTTCCCTGAGCTGTGAAGGAGAACAACCCAAACCAGCGGCGCTAGAGAGCAAGGCGGAAACATCCACAT
>CAXMPE010000239.1:0-3826 GCA_964195245.1 uncultured Verrucomicrobiales bacterium
CCCTTGATCTCTTCCATGTGGAACCCGGGGGTGCTTCGGTACCAGGGCGCAGCTCCAGCGGGAACAACTATCTCTGCTCCGGTCTTCTTGGCGATCTCCCAGCCACCCGAGACGTAGTCGTTGTGCATGTGAGTTTCTAGAACAAAACGTAGCTCCGCGCCTGCTTGTTCGATGACGTCCAAGAAGCGGTCATAGTCGCGTTGTGGGTCGACCAGAATCGCCTGACCCTCATGCACCAAGATGTAGGTCGAATCCCCGAGACCCGGAGTCCGAATGCTTGTTACTTCCATGCTGTCGGCTCCTAGCCCTAGATATGTACGGACATTTGATGTTACCCGTCTGAGATTGCGTGGTCAACCGACTGTAGCCCTGTGATCCGCCCGAATTGCTTCATCAGACCCAAACTTTTCCGGCTATTGAACCATGTCAACCACCTAGACTGGTAAGAATGTACGGACAAAGAAGACCCTAGGAGCTCCCACTTGCAGTACGGCTTTGTAATCGACCAAGACAAGTGCATTGGCTGCCACGCCTGCACAGTTGCCTGCAAGACCGAACACGACGTCCCGCTTGGCGTCAACCGCACCTGGGTGAAGTACGTGGAGAAGGGGGCCTGGCCTGAAACCAAGCGCTTCTTCTCGGTCATGCGGTGTAACCACTGCATCGATGCTCCTTGTGTGAATATCTGTCCGACTTCAGCGCTCTTTCACCGTGGGGATGGCATCGTCGACTTCGACACCAACCTCTGCATCGGCTGCAAGGGCTGTATGCAGGCCTGCCCCTACGACGCTCTCTACATCGATCCCGATGAGAACACGGCACAGAAGTGCAACTATTGCGCGCACCGAGTGGACGTGGGCATCGAACCGGCATGCGTCGTCGTGTGCCCCGAGCACGCCATCATCGCTGGCGATCTCCATGACCCAGCCTCGACCATCTCCCAGATGGTGGCCACCGAGCAGCTGACTCAAAGAGCCGTCGAGCAGGGAACCCGACCGAAGCTCTGGTACAAAGGCGCAGAGCAGACAAATTTGGACCCCCTTGGCGCTACTCTCCAAAGCCAGACCGGCTCGATCTTTCGCGATCAACGCCACGAGGAGCACAACTCCTGGATGACCGTAGACCTAAGTCCTGACGCTACCGGCCCGCCAGCCCGGCTATCGAGCGGGCGGCCGGCAGAACCTCCTCGGGTTGTCTACAACAACGATCATCCAATGCCTTGGGGATGGCGAGTATCGAGCTACTTCCTCACAAAGGGAATCGCCGCGGGACTTGTCCTCGTTGTGGCACTCGCCCTGGCAATGGGCGCCGAACTCAACAGCTGGATTCGCTGGGTCAGCCCGCTAGTCGCAGGACTCTTCCTAGCTGGCACGGGGCTACTCCTTGTTCTCGACCTCAAGCGGCCCGATCGTTTCTACTATCTGCTGACGAAGGGGAACCCATCGTCATGGCTCGTCAAAGGTGCATGGATTCTCTCTGCCTTCGCTCTGGTGGTCGGCCTTTGGTTCCTCGGTGGAGTGTTCGATCTGGATTGGTTAGTCGCGAGCTCCGCCTGGCTGAGCGCAGGCCTCGGGCTCGGCCTCGCCGGGTACACGGCCTTTCTTTTCGGCCAAGCAGAAGGCCGTGACCTCTGGCAGTCCCCAACGTTGCTCCCCCACATGCTCGCAGGAGCCTTCGCTGCCGGTGGTGGATTCACGTTGCTTGCTGCCACCTTGCTCGAGATCGGCCCGACAGTGGCAAAGGCTTCGGCCATATCAATGATCACCGGAGCAGGGGTCCTCGGACTGATCGCTTTCACTGAAGTCACCGGCAGACATTCAACTCGCAACATCGAAGAGGCGGTGCACCACATGACCAAGGGGGCGTTCGCCAAGGAATGGTGGCTCGGGGGGCAACTCCTAGGGGTTACGTTGCCGATCGCCGCCGGGGTCGTATACCTCAACAACGGTTCACTCGCCATCGGCGCCCTCGGCGGAATCGGAGCCATGGCAGGTATCTGGTTCGCAGACGACGCACTTGTAAAGGCCGGACAAGCCGTCCCGCTGTCCTAGGAGATTCAACCATGACTGACCCAACCTCAACCGACCATATCCCCCGACTCCTACCGAATGGTCAACTGACGAACTACCCGCCCCCTGATCGATGGGACGACTGGGACGAGTACGACGCCAAGAAATGGCCTGAGAAGCTCAAGCGCAATTACCGTCTCGTTCCCACTACGTGCTTCAACTGCGAGTCTGCTTGCGGACTGCTGGCCTACATCGATAAAGAAACCGGCGAAATCAAGAAGTTTGAAGGCAACCCAGCCCATCCTGCCTCAAGGGGCCGCAACTGCGCCAAGGGTCCAGCCACCATCAACCAGGTAAACGATCCTGAGCGAATCCTCTACCCCATGAAGCGGGTGGGTGAACGAGGATCGGGACAGTGGGAACGGGTCAGTTGGGAAGACGCTCTAGATGATATCTCGGGGCGAATCCGGACAGCGATCAACGAAGATCGCCATGACGAGATCATGTATCACGTTGGCCGGCCCGGTGAAGACGGCTTCGTTGACCGGATCCTCAAGGCCTGGGGTATCGATGGCCATAACTCGCACACAAACATCTGCTCAGCTGGAGCCCGCACGGGGTTCGCGGCGTGGATGGGATACGACCGACCTTCGGCAGATTTCGCCAATGCCAAGTTCATCTTGCTGTTGTCGGCTCAACTCGAATCCGGCCACTACTTCAACCCGCACGCTCAGCGAATCATGGAAGCTAAACAGGCCGGCACCAAGATCTGCACGCTCGACCCGCGGCTCTCTAACACGGCGGCAATGTCTGACACCTGGCTATCTACTTGGCCTGGCACCGAACCCGCAATGTTCCTTGCGATTGCAAGCTTCCTCCTCGAAACGGATCAGATTGATCGGCCCTTCGTCCGACGCTGGACGAACTGGCAGGACACTATGGCAGGACGCCATCCCGATCGGGAGCAGACATTCGAAGAGTTCCTTGAGGTCTTAAAAGAAGAGTACGTCAGCTACACCTTCGATTGGGCTGCGGAAGAGTGCGGAATCAGTTCTGAGCATCTCGCTCAGGTCGCTCAGCAGGTCGCCGATGCCGGCTCTCAATTCGCATCACATACCTGGCGATCGACGGGATCCGGCAACCTCGGCGGCTGGCAGGCTGCCCGCAACCTGTGGTTCCTTCACGTACTTACCGGATCAGTCGGAACCAAGGGTGGCATTCAGCCGAACGCATGGTCCAAGTTCAAGCCAACCCACTGGAACACTCCCCCGGCTCACAACCGTTGGAACGAGTTGCTGTGGCCAGAAGAGTACCCGTTCAGCCACCACGAGCTGAGCATCCTCCTGCCCTACTTCCTGAAAGAAGGAAGGGGCAAGCTTGATGTGTACTTCACCCGTGTCTACAACCCCATCTGGACCAACCCTGACGGCTTCTCTTGGATGGAGGTCCTAACCGATGAAACGAAGGTGGGCTTGCACGTTGCGTTGACGCCCACCTGGTCTGAAACTGCGTGGTACGCCGACTACGTGCTTCCAATGGGGGTTGCTGCCGAACGCCACGACACTCACTCTTACGAAACCCACTCTGGACAGTGGCTCGGGTTCCGCCAGCCTGTCCTGCGTGTTGCCGGAGAGCGAGAAGGCAAGACCTATCACCGCACCTATGACGCAAACCCCGGCGAGGTGTGGGAAGAGAATGAATTCTGGTGGGATCTCACATGGAAGATTGACCCCGACGGCTCCATGGGCATCCGCAAGTGGGTCGAATCCTCAGAGCGACCTGGCGAGGTTGTCTCGGTAGACGAGTATTACGGATGG
>CAXMPE010000240.1:0-4271 GCA_964195245.1 uncultured Verrucomicrobiales bacterium
CCACAAGACCTCAGCGCGCTGGGCATCACACTCGGTGATCAAGTCGTGGTCAGATTCGGTGTCAACGAGCGGACGGTCAGGTGGGTGCCTACCTTCGGAGTAGGCGACCCTGATGAACTCGTCCTACATACCGATTCCGCAGGGCTTCTGGCCCTAGCGGTGGTTGGTGGCAACGCAGCTGGGGCGCTTCAACTTGAGGACGACCAGACCATTCAAATCTGGCCGAGCTGAAACAACAGCACAGCAGCCGCCGTGCCCAGCATGAGCAAGAGGAAGATCATCACGAAGGTAGTGCCAGGCCGCATCGGCGTATTCTAAGGCTTGAACCAACCAGGACCAGAGCCAGAACTAGGGCAAGTCCAGCAGTCTCGAGTTGTGAATGGCGAGTTCAGGTCTAGGTCTAGGTCTAGGTTGGGTTTCGGGGTTGTCTTGATATCATCGACCCTCATGTCAGGCACTGTTTCATTCCTAACTCAGCCCGGTTGTCATCTGTGCTCAGACGCGCTCCCCAACGTACGGGCACTCTGCGGGGCTCTCGGTATCGAGTTGGTCGAAGTGGACATCAACTCATCTGACGAATTGATCCGAGAGTTCGCTCTAAGGATCCCGGTCGTAACTGGCCCTGGCGGCCTCGTTTTGGCCGAGGGCATCATCGAAAGACGGGTTCTACGCAAGGCTCTGAAAAGATATCGACGAACGGTCAAGTAGAGCTGTCGCCAAGCGTTAGTCTCGGGCCATGCTCGCTCCTACAGACGTCTTCAGGACTCTCGACCTCTCGCGGCAGAACGTCATCATGTTGGTGGGCGGATCCGACACCGGCAAGAGCACCTATGCACGAGAGCTGTTGCAGATAGGTGTGGAACGCGGAATCGTCGGTGGATACGTCGACGCAGACGTGGCCCTCACAAACGTAGCGCCGCCTGCATGTGCCGGCCTCAGAGTGGTGAACAACGCAGCGGACCTCGAGACACTCGAGGCGGCAGACGAGATACGCTTCGTTGGAGCCACCTCGGCAAAGCACCTAGTTCTGCAGCTCGTTGTCGCTACAGCATCGCTGGTCCAACGGGCCAGAGATCAGACACAATTGATCGTGATCGATACCTCCAGCGTGATCTCAGGGGTCGTCGGGGAGACCCTCAAATATCACAAGATCGAGCTCTGCCGACCAGACCTAGTCGTCGGACTGCAGCGTGGCGGCGAGCTTGAACCAATCACCGGCATGCTCAATCGCTTCTTTTCTGTTGAGATCAAGACGGGTCCACCTCACCCTTCGGTCCACGTGCCATCCCCGGTAGAGCGTTCAGAGCGAAAGCGTCTAGCGCTCAGTCGGGCTCTCTCGGTATCGTCGGAGCGCTGGCTGGTACGGCCAACGGTGTTCGCTCCTACCCTCCCCTCTGGATTTGATATGGCGCGCCTGCATCACAATCTCGTGGGTATTCAGGACGGCAACGGGAACTGCCTGGGACTCGGCTACCTCGAATACGACGGCGAGCAGCTCAAGGTTGTGACCTCCTACGGCGAAGGAATGCAGGGGCTGCGGCTCGGGAGCCTTAGGGTGGATCCGGTGACGTTCGACACAGAGACCGTGGACCTCCGCGAGATCATGTTCGGGGTGCTGTAGCGCACCTAAGCGGCCACAATCCGTAAACTCGCTGCCATGTCACAGTCACTTTCAATCGTCGGAATCCCGGGAAGCCTCCGGAAAGACTCTCTTGGCCGAGCCCTCTTGCGAGCGATTGAGCTTGCTTTCCCTGATGAAGTGACCTTCACCATCCTCGAGGCGGGTGACCTCCCCGTCTTCGACAGCGACGTTGAGATGACATGGGACGAGCGCCTCGGCGAGATCAAGGCGATTGTGGAAGCCGCAGACGGAATTGTCGTGTGCACACCCGAATACAACGGGAGCTACAGCGGACACGTGAAGAACACCATTGACTGGCTCAGCCGTGGGAGCAACCCCTTCAAAGGGAAACCGTCAGCGGCGGTAGCCGTCTCGGGTGGAGTCGGAGGAGGCGTTCAGGCCTCCGGCCACCTGCGCACCGTGCTCATGCACCTCGGGTCACCACACATGCCCTCCCCCCGCCTCAGTATCCCCAGGGCAGCCAATGCCTTTGATGATGACCTGCGTTTGGTAGATGAAGCAGCCCACCGCCATCTCGCCACCTTCATCCCAGCCTTTCTGAGTTGGGTCAGTCGCTTCAGCGACTGACCCAACTCAGAACCTTGACCTCGACGTCGACCTGAACTCAGCCCCCTTGAAGTAGCGGCTGATCAGGGGAACGACCGCGCTGTAGCTTTGTTTGTGGGGTGGGGCTTGTTCAGGTTTAGGTCTAGGTCAAGGTTTGTTATCCAGGTCTAGGTCAAGGTTCGGAGGTTCGCTATCCTTCCGAAGTCATGATTGAGCCAACTTTCCTCACCCCGGCAGCTCACAAGAAGCTCGAAGAAGAACTCACGCAACTCGAAGACGAGTGGCGTCCGTTCATCATTGAGCGGATTGCGACTGCGCGCGCTCACGGTGACCTCAAGGAGAACGCCGAATACCACGCTGCAAAAGACGAACAGGGCATGTACGAGAACCGGATCCGCCAGATTCGAGAACTCCTCAAGACGTCAGAAATGCGCGAGGTTGAGATCACAGACACCGTCGAAATCGGCTGCATCGCTGTTGTCGATGACGATGGGTACGAGATGGAGCTGTTCGTGGCACCCGCCGAGAACAAGGTCGATGGGTTCATCCTGGCATCGCCGACCTCTCCCATGGGAGCTGCGTTGCTCGGCGCCAAAGTCGGGGACACTGTTTCCTACGAAGCTCCCGGCGGCGCCTTCTCACTGACCGTCAAGGCCGTCCGGGCCTTCGAGGGATAGGCCGAGGTCGGAGTCGCCATGGCCAGATTCCGACTCCGTACTTCACGACAAGCAGGACGACGTCTTCGCGATCAGGCCAGAGAAGACGCGCAACGAGTAGCCAGTGAACTCATTGCCGACCCAGTTCGTTGGCAAACCCTTGCCGAGACCGACCCCCACGACGCCGCCGACATTCTGGAGGAGGTCGGTGCCGACGCACTCGTCTCGGAACTCCTAAGCCAGCTGACTCCTGATCACGGTGCCCGGATCCTCGACCACCTTCGAGATGACCTCGGTGTCGTCATTCTCGAAACACTGCCCACCTCGCAGTCGGCTTCGTTCCTCGCAGCAATGGACGCCGACGAAGCGGCCGACTTATGTGAGCGCTTCGCCGAAGACTATCTCGCTGATGTATTCGAGCAGATGGACGACACGTCCGCCGAACAGATTCGTGGACTGCTGCGCCACGCTCCCGACTCGGCCGGCGGGCTTATGACCTCGGGCTTCGCCTCTCTACCAACGGGGATTACCGCCGGTGAGGCGCTCGAAGCCATTCGCAGATTTCACGAAGACCTTGAAGACCTCTCCTATGTGTACGTTACCGACGAGAAGGCCGCCCTAGTAGGGGTGATCTCATTTCGAGACCTGGTGTTCAGAAATCCCGGGGTTGGTATTGACAAGGTGATGGTCCCCGATCCAGTAGCCGTTAGAGCGTCGACCGACCGCGAAGAAGTGGCCGAACTGAGTCAGCGCTACAACCTGTTCGCCATTCCGGTGGTCGACGCCCAACGCCGGCTGCTCGGAGTAGTGGATCAAGACGCACTGCTCGAAGCGATTCAGGAGGAGGCATCGGAGGACTTTGCAGCCGCAGTAGGTGCTGGGGCTGAGGAGACTGTCTACACCGGCATAGGGCGTTCTGTGCGGCAGCGAGCACCCTGGCTTCTTGTCAACCTTGGCCTTGCCTTTGCGGTGGTTCTCACACTCGGCCAATTCGAGTCGATCATCGAGCAAGCCCCAATTCTTGCCATCCTCATGCCCGTGGTTGCCCTCCTTGGCGGCAATGCTGGAGCCCAGAGCTTGGCTGTGACCATCCGGGCGCTCTCCACTGATGATGTCCCCCGCTCTGAGATCAGCGGCATCTTGGGCCGTCAGGCATCGATCGGCACGGCCAACGGCATACTCATCGGTACGGCTGCGGGGCTTACCGCTGCCGGCTTCACGGCGCTGCGATCCGGCATCACATTCTCCCCGACCACCATCGGTCTCATCGTGGCGCTGGCGGCGTTCGCCAATCTCGTTGTTGCAACCGTATCGGGATCTGCCATCCCGCTGATCTTCAGAGCGCTCGGCCTTGACCCAGCGCTAGCGTCAAACATCTTCCTCACCCTCATCACCGACCTAGTGGGATTCGCGGGATTCTTGGCTGT
>CAXMPE010000241.1:0-6029 GCA_964195245.1 uncultured Verrucomicrobiales bacterium
TGCAGTCGATTTCGTGATCGCCGTCGATCAAACGAATGCCGCGGACCTTCGTTCCCACCTTGACTGTCTTGGAGCTGCCTTTGACCTTCAAGTCCTTGATCAACGCGACGTCGTCTCCGTCGGTGAGCAGATTCCCGTTGACGTCACGCACCACCCGTCGGGTGTCACTATCGCCCTCGGGGACGAACTCGTGCCCACACGTAAGGCACTCGAAGCCTTCGGTAGCATTGGCAAGATCGGTCATCGTACAAATCGGGCAAGCTAGTTCGGTCTGCATGCAACAAGGTTACCCACTGTCAGGAGAGCGGAGTCCAGGTTCAAGTCAAGGTTCAGGTTCTTGGTTGCACCTGCAACCAAGTCCCCTTATAGTGCTCCCATGAGCAATCATCAGGAGCTTCTACTTACTTAGCGGCGAGCGCGCAACCACGCACTCGCCCAGCCTCCTATGCCCCAACGGGTAAGGAGGCTTTTCCATATCTGAACCATCAGATCAACACAACCAGAGGAAGACCCACCATGTCACCCAAAGCCTCCAGCAAGCGGATGCCGTTCGAGAAGTACCGAACCTTCACTCCGATTGGGCTGGCTGACCGTACGTGGCCGTCGAAGACCATCGAAAAGGCTCCCATCTGGTGTTCGGTGGACCTACGCGACGGGAACCAAGCTCTGGTCAACCCGATGAACCACGACCGTAAGAAGCGGATGTGGGAGATGCTGATCCAAATGGGCTTCAAGGAGATCGAGATAGGTTTCCCAGCGGCAAGCCAAACCGACTTCGACTTCGCTCGCTGGCTGGTCGAGGGAGACAACATCCCAGAAGATGTGACCATTCAGGCGTTGACCCAGGCTCGACCAGAACTCATTGAGCGGACCTACGAAGCCATCGCCGGCGCACCAACAGCGCTCGTCCACCTGTACAACTCCACCAACAAACTCCAAAGGGAAGTGGTGTTCGACACCGACGTCCAGGGCGTGATCGACATCGCAGTCGTGGGTGCCGAAACTTGTCTCAAGTTCGAGGCGCAAATGGGCGGCGACACGAGGGTGCGTTACCAGTACTCCCCTGAGTCGTTCTCGCAGACCGAACTCCCGGTCGCCCTCGAGGTCTGTCACGCAGTCATGGATGTGTGGCAACCAACCCCGGATAATCCCGTCATCTTGAACCTTCCTGCCACGGTGGAAAGCGCTACACCAAACATTTTCGCTGATCAGGTGGAGTGGATGTGCCGCAATATTCGCGACCGCGCTTCGGTCATCATGTCCCTACACCCCCACAACGACAGGGGCACCGCAGTCGCAGCTGCAGAACTCGGCCTTATGGCAGGCGCCGACCGCATTGAGGGCACCCTGTTCGGTAACGGCGAGCGGACAGGAAACGTCGACATCATCAGCCTCGCACTCAATCAGTTCAGTCAGGGAGTTGATCCCGAACTCGACATCAGCCAGATCGACGAGATCGTCAAAGCCGTCCAGTACAGCAACGAACTGCCAGTGCACCCCCGGCACCCCTATGGAGGCGACCTCGTCTACACGGCGTTCTCGGGGTCCCATCAAGATGCGATCAAGAAAGGAATGGCAGCGCTGTCCGAAGACTACGAACAGTGGGCTGTTCCCTACCTTCCTATTGACCCCCATCACGTTGGACGAACCTATGAAGCAGTGGTTCGGGTCAATAGCCAATCGGGCAAGGGCGGAGTCAGTTACCTCCTACAGGAGGATTACGGGATGGATCTTCCCCGTGGGTGCCAAGTGGAATTCACCAACAAGATCCAGACAATTACTGACAACACCAGCGCTGAGATCACCTCATTTGAGATTTGGAGAGAGTTCCAAGAGCGGTACCTCAATACGTCGCACCCATTGGAGTTGATCAATGTTCGGGTGCAAACCGACAGTAGTGAAGACACCTCGGCCCAGATCGCCGCGACGATCCGCAGTAAGGGAAGCGAGCAAGAGATCCACGGCGAAGGAAACGGGCCGATCAACGCTTTCCTAGAAGCGCTGCGCAACGACCTTGGGATCAAAGTGTTCCTCACTGCCTATGAAGAACACGCCATCTCCAAAGGGTCTGATTCTCAGGCAGCTGCCTACGTTGAGATCGAGCGCCCAGACGGTGAGCGCAATTGGGGCGTCGGCATTCACAACTCAATTGTGACGGCATCACTGCGCGCTGTGGTGTCAGCGGTCAACGTGGCAGCCAGTGAGACCAATCTCAGCTGAAACCCAGACCTCAGAACTTTTTCTAACGTTTCTCGGGCAAGGTGCCGATAGCGTTTCAGGGCAAGGAGAGAGGAACTTGTGGACCATCACAGAGAAGAAATCTTAGAACGCGGTGGTGAACGCGCCACTAAGGCAATCATTCACGGCTTGGCGTGGGTCGCGACGGCCGTCGTCCTTCGACTCGTGTTCCTCACCATGCTCGACCCCGGTCCAACTATGAACGCATTCCTCTGGGCCCCTGTTGTCCTCGGGGCCTTCATAACCGCTCGAGGGGCTTTTGCCCACGCCTATATCTGGAATCGCACCAACCAGTTGGTTGACAAGGCCACGTCCGACTTGGAAATTCTAGAGCGCCAGTCGTAGAACGAAGTCCAGAATGCGGTCGTAGACCGGCTGAGGACGAGGCCAATCAGTGTGACTCCCTTCGAAGAAGATGAGTTCCTTCGGCGAACCAAACGCCTCAAAGAGATCAAAAGCTGAGCGTCTTGAGAAGCTTTCATCTTGATGAGCATTAACCATCAACACCGGACGACCCTTAGTGCCACCTGCGTAAGTTGCTGGATCCAGGGACTTGATCTGCTCCAACAGGGGCAATGGGATATTTGGATCCGCAGCCATCACCTCTCCCATTTGAGACCCACCAACCGCAAAACAGGCACCTGCTATTCGCTCATCCATCGCAAAGAAGGGGACCCCAAGCATGGTGCTCATCGAGAACCCCAGAAACGCGATCGGAAGCTCAGCTGATTCAGATCGCGAACGAATAAAGTCGACACACCGAGAAAAATCGCCCATGGCTTGGGCAACCCCAGCAGGACTCATCGCCAACGCATAGTCGGCGTCGGGGCCCGCGCGATCACCATGAAACGGCAGATCCGGAACGAAGGCCTGGACCCCCTCTTGGGTCCATCGGCGAGAAGCCCCTTTGATGTACGGAGCTGTCTTCGAACCAAAGACGCCGTGCCCGCCCAATAGCGCAACCCTCGGCTCAACATCGTCTGCACGATTGACCGCAATGGGTACCTCGTCGCCCTCGACGCCGGTAATCACCCATGTTTCTGTGGTCCACGGACCGTCCACTCTCACGTCGACCTTTCGCGGGTTAAGCGGTGCATCAGAAGCAGGGATCGTTAGCAATAGGGGCATCGGACGATTCTAGGAAGGCCCGCCGCTCTGTCACCCACCTCAGCCCGGTCTCCCATGGAAACTCATCCGGGGCTGTCCCATACTGGCGCTACCATCGCCGCTCGTGGAACCATTAGTAAGTGCCTCAAATCTAACCAAGCGATTCGGCGACTTCACGGCGGTCGACGGAGTCGATTTCGAGATCACCAAAGGGGAGGTGTTTGGGTTCCTTGGCCCCAACGGAGCCGGCAAGTCCTCCACTATGCGAATGATTGGAGCTGTGTCCCCAATCACGGCCGGAAACCTCACTGTCTTTGGGCTCGATCCTGCTCGAGACGGCGCCAAGATTCGCTCTCGCCTCGGTGTGGTGCCCCAAGAGAACATGCTCGACGAGGAACTGCGGGTGGAGGACAACCTCTACATCTATGGCCGATACTTCGACATGTCCCGCCGCGAGCTAAGGCAGAAGATTCCTGGCCTTCTTGAGTTCTCTCAACTGCTCGAGAAGCGGGAGTCGAAGGTCGAAGCCCTTTCGGGCGGGATGAAACGCCGACTCTCCATTGCAAGATCCCTCATCAGTTCTCCGGAGCTCGTCTTGCTCGATGAGCCGACAACAGGCCTTGACCCGCAGGCTCGCCATGTGCTGTGGGAGAAGCTCTATGAGCTCAAATCCCAGGGCGCCACACTTATCATCACTACCCACTACATGGATGAAGCTGAACAGCTTTGCGACCGACTCGTCGTGATGGATAACGGGAAGATCGTCGCCGAAGGGTCGCCCCAGGGACTGATCAAGGAGCACGCCACAAGGGAAGTCCTTGAGGTCCGCTTCCGAGAGGGTGATCGCGAGGCTGCGGCTCCGCTCCTCGATCGCGTTTCCGTTCGTTTGGACGACCTTGCTGATCGTACGCTCCTCTACGTTGAAAACGCTGATGCCGCTCTCTCCGCCCTCACAGAGGCCGGCTACTCCCCGCTCAGTTCCCTTCCAAGAAGATCGTCCCTTGAGGATGTCTTCCTCCGCCTCACCGGCCGGAGGTTGATCGACTAGTGGCCGTTCCAGCGTCAGTGAGGTTCATGGAGGCGCAACTCCTTGCCTACAAACGAGTATGGAAGGGCTCGTTGTTCACCTCCTTCATCATGCCAACGCTGTACCTGCTGGCTATGGGCGTCGGCCTAGGCTCCCTAGTCGATAGCGGCGGCGGCTCACCGGCCTTCGGTAATCTCTCCTATCTGCAATGGCTTGCTCCGGGCCTCGTGGCTGCCACAGCGATGCAGACTTCGGCAGGGGAGGCATCATTCCCGGTCATGGCCGGCATCAAGTGGCAGAAGACCTACCACCTAGCCCTCAATTCCCCCCTCAGCCCGACGAACCTTGTTACTGGTTTGATGGGTTGGGTCATAGTTCGCCTTCTCACGGTCACCGTCGTGTTTGCCGGCATCGCATCACTCTTCGGAGCGTTCACCCCCTTGGCAGCGCTCATGGCCATCCTCGCTGCTTTATTGACCGGTCTCTCTTTTGGGGCTCTAATCCTCGCATTCACTTCTAGGCTCGAGGACGAGACGGGGCTCTCCATGCTGTTTCGATTCGGCATCGTCCCACTCTTCCTCTTCTCTGGAACCTTCTTTCCCATCAGTCAACTGCCCATAGTGTTACGCCCAGTCGCCTACGGAACCCCCCTCTGGCACGGCGTTGAACTGGCTCGGAGTTGGGCGATCGGCATCCCAACCACGTTTCCTGCCTGGATACACATCCTTGCGTTAGCCGGATTCACCGTGCTGGGGCTTTCGATCGCCAGATGGGGCTTCCAGAAGAGGCTCATAACATGACGACTCCCACCCCCCTCTTAGCGAGGGTGGCCCCTCCAGCGGTCCGCCCAAGTCACCGAGTCCAGTACCTTCTCGAACGCAACTGGATGGCATTCAAGTCATTCTGGTGGGTCATCATCGCCGGGTTCTTCGAACCAATCTTCTACCTGTTTTCCGTCGGCATTGGTATCGGCGCATTGATTGGTGACGTCCAACTCTCCAACGGTGACCTCGTCCCTTACGCTGCTTTCGTCGCTCCGGCGATGCTCGCAGCCTCGGCGATGAACGGCGCCGTCTACGAATCAACGTTCAACATCTTCTTCAAACTCAAGTACGGAAACGTATACACGGCTGCCTTAGCGACCCCCATCGGCCCAGGCGATATCGCTGTCTCTGAGATTGTGTGGTCGTTATCGCGTGGCGCTATCTACTCCGGGGCGTTTCTCGCCGTGATGGGGTTCATGGGCTTCGCCACCTCGTGGTGGGCCCTGTTGGCGCTACCCGCGTCGGTCCTCATCGGCTTCGCGTTCGCCGCGGTTGGGATGGCAGCAACCACGTTCATGAACTCCTGGCAGGACTTCGACAAAGTCCAACTCGTCATCATGCCCCTCTTCCTGTTCTCTGGCACGTTCTACCCGCTTGATGTGTACCCACCAATCATCCAGCAGTTCACGAAGATCAGCCCGCTTTATCACGGAGTAGAACTCGTCCGGGCGTTCACCCTCGGCAACGTGAGTCCCGACCTCTGGCCGCACGTTCTCTTCCTAGCGATCATGGGCATCCTCGGGTTCTCAGTGGTGGGCCGCCGGCTAGAACGCCTTCTACTCAAGTAGCCGAAGCAAAAATGGGCTTCAGCGTCTGATCGACCCTCGGTTATC
>CAXMPE010000242.1:0-6177 GCA_964195245.1 uncultured Verrucomicrobiales bacterium
ATCCTTGGAGCACAAGTCCAATCGCCCCGAATAGCCCAGCGAGTACGCCGAGGTCGCCAAGAAGGGCGATCATGGGGTCTCCGCTGGTGCCTCGTAGGTCTCTTCGTGGCGGAGCAGCAGCGACGTTGCGTGGAACTCGTCGCCATCGAAGCTTCCTTCGAGGAACACACCAATCTTGTCGGAGAAGAGCTCCGGAGGTGTCTCAGTTGTCCGGACAACGATCCCAGCGTTGGTGAAGTCTGTCACCACAAATCGGAGTACGTCTCCGTCGGTTGTGATGCTGCCAGATTGAATAAGGCCGCCGAGTAGGAACTCGCTTTCGCCGAGCTCGACCTTCTGTTCTAACGCCTCGTTGGGTTCGAGGTACAGCACTTCCTCGCTGCTGAGGAGTCGTCCGAGGAGGAACACGCTCAGTGAAGCCACTGCGACCAAGAGGATGACAGTGAGGGGGCGCTTCATGATTGTCGGTCTTCTAACCGTTTCCTCCGAGATCGCATCCAGAGGGCGTAGCTGACCACAAACCCGTAGGTCATGCCATAGGCGAAGATCACTGTGAATACCTGTGAGGACATCAGAGCATCTCCAGATCGGGTGTAGCTAGACCGTGGCGCTCAGAAGCCTCGTCGGTGGCAACCGATTCGGCCAGCAGTTCAAGCCGGACCCGGGTGATTAGGAGCGCTACAAAGACCAGCGAAAAGGCAGCTAGGTTCGTGAGGAAGGCTGCCAGCATCGCCGGATCCATCGAAGCTCCGTCAGATCGGATTGTTGGGCCCTGATGCAATGTTCGCCATATGTTGACCGAGAAGTAAACCGCCGGCACCATGAGAAACGCCATTGAACCGAGTACCGCGGATCGGTTGGCCCTGACCCTCTTGTCAGAGATGGTTCGCCGAAGGGCGAGGTAGCCAACGTAGACGAAGAACATGACAGCGGTTGAAACCAGCCGAGCATCGCCCCAGTTCCATGCGGTTCCCCACACGGGCTTGCCCCAAATCATTCCAGTCATGATCGCTAGCCCGGTGAAAAAGACGCCGATCTCGGCTGACGCGGCAGCTGTCCGATCCAATATGGGCCGCTTCAGTGCAAGCCATGCCAAAGACCCGGTAAGCGTGACGCCAAAGGCGGCGAATGCCACCCACGCAGTGCTCACGTGGACGTAGAAGATACGAACGAACTCCCCTTGAACGGCGTCGGGCGGCGATGTGATGGCGAGGTACAGGCCGTAGCCGAGGGCGACTGTGGCTAGCCAGGCAAATATGCGTTGCGTCTTCATCTGCTATTGATCCTCAAGGAGGGTGGATGATGCGATGCCAATCGCAGAGGTGACTGCCACCACCAGCAACAGCAGAGCGATAGGCGTAACGATACTCTTTTCGTCTGCCAAGTTGCTTGTCGCTATTGAAGCTCCAACAAGGCTTGGGAAGGCGAGGCCCGCCGCGAGAAGTGGGGCCAGAGCCGTAGACGAACGGGTTCCCGCTACGAGAAGACCGACGAGCGTTCCCGTCATCGCCATTGCAAGGGCCAAGAGCGCGCTCACCGGGATCAATAGCCACCATTGCGGGGGGAGGGCGGGGTTGAAGAAGGCTACTGAGATGGGTCCCATCACCAACTGAAACACCCCGAGAAGGGTGGTCGAAGCTACCGATTTGCCTAGGAAGAGGGCCGCTGGGTCGCCCAGGGTCAATCGCATGAGATCGCGTTCTTGGGGAGACGCCTGAGAGGACTGACGGAGAGTGACGAACATTCCAAAGAGCAAGACGACCACCCAGTACATGCCTATCCCAATGTCGCTCAGAACTCGGAGGGGGAGTGCCGTGGCGATCGGGATGAGGAACAACGCGAGGGCTCCGTACGGCAAGACGATCCAAAGGATCTCGCCCGACCGCCCTTCTACCCGGAGGTCAGTTCTTGCAATAAGCCAGGCCTGCTTCCAGAGGCTCATAGGGAGACCACCCTGTCGGCAACGCGGGTCAGCACGGCTGGGTCGTGGGAGACCAGTGCAACTCCGCCGCCTCTTTCGCGAGTGTTCTTGATGAGTTGGTCGACAATGCCCGTAGCTGTTTCGTCGAGACCGGTGTAGGGCTCATCAAGTAGGAGGAGCTTGGGGCTTGTGAGCGCAATCCTGGCTAGGTCCGTTCGCCGACGCATGCCTTGGGAGGCCCGGTCGGCCCTGCGGTTAGCCACGGGATCCAGCCCAGTAGCCGAGAGGGTCCGTTCTACTTCTGAACTGGGGATGGCTCGGAGGCCCGCAACAAATTCAAGGTTCTCCCGGAGTGTGAGAAAGTCGTTGAGCGCAGCTCGGTGGCCAACGAGCCCAATCTCTAGGCGAGGCTTGGGCTCCAAAGGCAGGACGATCACCGATCCGGAACTGATCTGCTGGAGGGTGCCAATGACCCGGATGAGCGTGGTCTTCCCTGAGCCGTTTGGGCCCTGAATGCCGACACACTCCCCTGGGGAGATTGAGAGGGTGACGTCGTTCAAGACTTGGTTTGCGCCGAAGGCGAGAGTCACATTGTCGAGTTGCACGAGCGCTTGCACGAGCCGAAGGATACCTTCGGTGGCTCCTCGGTCACAGCCGAGGACGGCCAAGGAGGTAGGGTCTGATCATGCAGAAGATCTTGGGAACGTTCCTTATCGTCGTTGGGCTCCTCGGGACTGTGGCCGGACCGGTGGGGGCAGTGATCGCTCGGCGAGCGGCCATTGACCTGGCGGACACGGTAGGGGTGGCGCTCGACGTCACAACCTCAGGATTAGTGGCGCTAGAAGATACGGTCGCTGCCGCGTCGGGGACGTTGACTCAGGCGGCGGAATCGATGGATGAGGTGGCGGTGACCATCTTGGTGAGCAGCGCTTCGATAGAAGACAGCCAAGGCATTTTGCGGCAGGTCGCCGAAATTTCGGGGGAGGAGCTCCCTGAGGCGATTGACTCATTTCGGTCGTCGATGCCAGCGTTGATCAAGGTGGCTTCTGCGATCGATTCTACGCTCCGGGCAGTCGCGTTCATAACACCCGGCGATTATGACCCCGACGTATCTTTCGACACCGCCGTGCTTGCGATTGACACCTCGCTTGCTGAGATGCGCCCCAGTCTGGTGGCTCAGGCAGATCTCATCCGAGAGGCTTCCGATGGGGTGGATGGGGTTACCGAGCAGCTCGCGGCCACCTCTGGTGGGTTGACTGAGCTACGAGATGCTTTGCGGTCAAGTGCGTCGGTCCTCAATGTGAATGTCGCAACCATTCGCAGGATCCGGGCGTCCGTAGCCATTGCTCGCACCGATCTGTCTGGGCAGGTTTCGGCGGCGGGGGCGGGACTTATATTGGCCGGGGTCTTCTTTGCCGTCTCACAGCTGGCTGTTGCTGTGGTTGGGTTAGCTCTGGTTAGAGGAGAGTTGCTGGCTACGAATTATCCACGCGAGGAGCAGTCCAGTGACAGCAGCCCCGACGTACCACCAGAGGAGACCGACGCCGAAGTGCAGGCGTAGCGGCTCGGTGGCCGCCCGAGAAAGCGCAGCCAAACCGAACGCGAAGAATCCGGTCCACGGAGCGTAGCTGCCACGTTGGGCACGCCAGACAACGAACGCCGCCAGTAAGAACAGCAGGCCGGTGTAGACACCAATGGGGTGGCGGGTAACCCCAGCGACAGAGGTCAGGCCAACCGCGGCCTCTGTGCCCAGGCAGGTGCCCCGTATTAGACATCCGAGTTCCCAGCCGGCTAGGCCCACCAATGTTGGTACTCCCACAAGGGCCAATGCCCGTGGGCTTTCAGATCGGAAGCCCCAGATGAGCACGATGAGGAAGCCAACAACCGCGCCGATGGTCGACACACCCGCTCGAACGAGGATGAAGTCGCCCAGATGCGTCAGAGGGTTGGTGCCCGTTCCGATCATGTACCACACGCGGCCTACAACGAGTCCCAACATGACGGCTCCTAGGATGAGGTCCGCAAGTTTTGGTTCGTCGTCAGGCTGCAACCGTTTCGCTGTGATGGTCATGGCTGCGTACCCGAGCACGGCAGCTCCTAGGAGGGTGAATTCCATCCGTCAGGCACCAGCGAGTAGGTCTTCAATACCCTGAATGAGCGTCTGTTCGTCGAGGATGCCGCTGTGCGTGCTGACCACCTCGGCGTTGGCATCGAGAAAGTACGTGATGGGCACACCGAAGCCTCCGAAGTCGGCGGGAACCTTCCGGTCCTGATCAAAGAAGTGATTGAAGGGAAGCTGGAACTCTTCGATAAACCCTTTCGCTCCGGCTTGGGTGTCCTGCACGTCAACGCCGATGAACTGGACGTCGTCCCCGTATTCGTCGAATGCTTCGCTCAAGAGCGGCGCTTCTGATCGGCAGGGTCCGCACCACGACGCCCAAATGTTCACTATCGCAGGTCTACCGTCAGCAATGATGGCGGCCCGCACCTCATTGGGCCCTCCTATCGGGAGGTCTCCAGAAGGGGGAGGGGCGCCAGCGGCTGAACCGCAAGCTGCGGCCATCAGACCAAGGGCGATAGCGAGGACCAGTGTTCGTTGTTTCATAGCAAGTGCAACCCTAGGTCGGATTGATCCCTTCCCACTTACTGGTTTCAGTTCGTGCCAAGTTCATTGAATCTTTCATCTGGTTTTCTTGGCCTAGGTAAGAACCCGCAGTCTTATACTCATGGGCGCTCGAGGTTGCCCCTAGACGGCGCAAGAATCTCAGTAACAGGACAGGTAGAAGGATATTTCATGGCGGCACGACTCCCAACATGCGCTTCGGTTCATGTGAATCCCACCCAAGCTGAGATGCGTGCCATGGTGCTTGGCGAGATGCCTCGAATTACTGAGACAGAGTTCGGGAATCTGAGTTATCAGGCTGAGGTGACAGCCCGACTCAAGAACTCCACGTTCTTCGTGGCCGACACCGAGAATCACCAGAACCGCATGTCGAATGCCGACGCTGCGCGATGGGTCGCGCTTCAGGATGAATACATAGCCGACAAGGACATGATTCTGCTCACTGGCTACATCGGTCCCGATGCTGGGTTCCAGACCGGTTGTGAACTCTTGATCGAACGATCCAACGCCAATATCCCCGCCATGCAGCAGCAACTGTTCTTCCCGCCCGACGGTGAGTGGGAACCAGAGTTCACTGTCATTTACACGCCCGGTTTGAGTGCTCCAGGAATGCCTGACGACCGGCTGATCATGGTTGACCTAGATAACTACGTTACGCGCGTGATTGGTTCGGACTACTTTGGCGAGTCCAAGATGGGCCAGCTGCGTATGTGGAACCATCTCATTTTCAACCGAGGCGGCCTTGCGCTGCACTCGGGTCTCAAGGTCTTCCCGGCTGATCAGAATCCGGCCGGTGTCGAGCAGTCAGCGCTGATCATTGGTCTGTCGGGAACAGGCAAGACCACGACGACGTTCCGGCAGCAGCTTGGTTCTCTTCCTGTACAGGACGACTTTGTGGCGCTCATGCCAGAAGGGAAGGTTTATACCTCCGAGAATGGTTGCTTCGCCAAGACTTACGGACTTGACCCTGAGGATGAGCCGACTATTCATGGTGGGACGGTCAGGTCCGACGCATGGCTCGAGAACGTTGCGGTGTCCTCTGACGGAGCTGTCGACTTCTTCGATACCAGTCACACGGCGAACGGGCGATCTACGTTTCCGCTCGAGAACATTCGTCATCGTGATCCGAAGGACGTTCCTGCTGCGACGTTCCTGTTGATCCTCAACCGCCAGGACACCATCACTCCAGCTGTGGCCAAGCTGGGTCGGAGCCAAATTGCTGGGTACTTCATGCTGGGGGAGACCAAGGGGACTTCAGCGGGCGGCAAGGCTGAGGCCGGGAAGAATCTCCGAGTCCCTGGAACTAACCCGTTCTTCTTTGATGACGATGCAATGCAAGCCAATCGTCTCCTAGATCTGCTCGAAACGATGCCGGACTTAGAGGCCTACGTGATGAGCACCGGCAGGGTCGGCGGCGATGAGAGTGTTGAAGGATCGAAGAAGATTCGAATCCCGCACAGCTCAGCGATCGTGCAGGGCATTGTGGAGGGTTCGATTGAGTGGGTCGAGGATTCGGAGTTTGGCTATCAGGTTGCCGCTGGGATACCGGGGATCGATGATCCAGAATTGCTTCAGCCATCGAAGCTCTATGAGCGCCAAGGGCGCGAAGAGGAGTACTCGGCACTCGTGACCA
>CAXMPE010000243.1:0-6600 GCA_964195245.1 uncultured Verrucomicrobiales bacterium
TTCGACGTCTGCGGTGCTGAGTCGACTCGCCGCGGTCTTGGATCTTTGCGATAGCCCAAGCATTCTGGAAAGCACGTTGGTCGTCCCTGCAGAGACGATCCCGAGCGCTGTCTCCGTTCCAATCAGGCTTTGGGCAGCATGGTGTACCACGCCGTCGCCTTCCATTGCCACTACGGCGAACGCGTTGCGGTCAGCGGCAGCCGCGCTTACGTGGCGGTTCTCGGCGGTGGTTTCTGGCCATTGTGTTTCGACTTCATAGGTTTCAGATAGCAGCCGCACAACGAGCCGGAACTCGTCACCGTGGAACCCAGACGCGGCTGGGTTGGCAATCACCACTACGAGCGGCTTCATGAGAGTCCCGTCTTTGGGACGCCCTGCAGGATCAGTCGGGCGCCAACGAGCGCCACAACCAGTGACCCCATGGCGACCGTTCTTGGAAGGTCGAAGCCGTCGACGATGACGGCCCACACGAGCGGCCCCACTACGGTGGCGAAACGTCCCACCGTGCCGTAGAGACCAAAGAACAGACCGTATTGATGGTCTGGAGCGAGGTCAGCTAGGTAGGTGCGGTCCGAGGCCCATAGTCCGCCCAGCGCTAGGCCTCCCGCGGCAGCCAACCCCCAAACGAGGGGCCCGAGGTCGAAGAGCGCTGCAGCTACCCCGGCCGAGATCGCCAACATCCAGAGGTACAACATGGCGTGTACGTACTTGCGAGCTCCGACTCGATCAACGAGAACTGAGGCCACGTACCCACCGAGGATGGCGAAGAGGATGGAGACTGTGAGTAACACGACGACCTCATCGGGGGTGAAGTCGAGTTCGGCGGTGACGAAAATGGCGAGGAATCCTCCGATGAGTGTGTTGATGGCGTCGGTGTACATGAAGCGCCCAAAGAGATACCGGCGCATGCCAGGCACATTGCCAGCTTCAACCCACGACTGCCACAGGGTGCTGAAGACGTCTCGGAGTCGAGGTGCGGGCCCTTCTGCATGTTTCCGTGGTGGCTCTTTGGTACGGAAGATCGGGAGGGCTAAGAGCAGAAAGGCAACTGCGATTCCTCGAAAGACGCCCTCATAGCCCTGGTCGAGCGGACCGAGCATCGCTAAGCCCACACCGAACCCGACGAACGAACCGAGGTAGCCAACAGCGACGCCGAGCCCGGAGAGCCGGCCTATCCGGCCGTTGGATACGTCCGGCAGCATCGCGTCGTAGGCGATGGAGGCGAGGTTGAAGCCGATGAGCGCAACCATGTAGAGAGCGATGGCCGAAGTCACCGTTCCGCTTGCCAAGAAGAACGTGGCGCCAACCGTGGCGATAGTTCCCATGATGATGGTGGGAACTCTTCGACCTGTGTGATCCGTCCTGGCGCCGGTCCATGGGCCAAGGAAGATGATCAGCATCATGGCCGCCGAGGTAGGGATGGCTAGGTACGAGTCGGGGAGGCCTTGATCAAGGTGAATCCACTCAGCGAAATACAGCCCAGTAACCCCAAATGCGAAGATCGTGTTGGCGAGGTCATACAGCAGCCAAGCCCGGACACCCTTGCGATCGGTCACCCAGCCATCGGTCGGGTCGGAGCTAGTTGGTCTGTTCACGAAGCTAGACGCTAACTGCTAAAAGGTGACAGCGACAGAAAAGAGTTGCTCGCGTCCCAGCATGCCGGCGGTTGCCTGTATCGCCCGCTCAGCCTCATCAAGAGGGAAGTCGTGGCTTACAACGTTGTCGAAGATCGGCTGCGAGCCGAGGTGTCGGGTCGCCCAGTGGTAGCCCGAGGAGGTCGCTCCGAAAGACCCTTTGATCGTGATCTCTTTCATCAGGATGATGTCAGAGAACAGATTCTGAACCGCCGCATTGCCCTTGGTGGATGCCAGTACCACGATGCCGCCAGGGCGGACCAGATCCAGAGCGGTTAGGAACGCCTCGGAGTCGCCACCAGTGACATCAATGATGATGTCCGGACGATTTCCGAGTGAATCGGCAACTGAGGAGGCAGGGTCTTCTTGTTCGATGTCGATGGTTACGTCGGCACCGAGCTGCTTGGCAAGCTCCAGCCGATCGGAATCGTGTGACAATCCGGTGATTCCTACCCACCCTGCACCGGCGGACTTGGCGGCAGCAAGACAGGCAAGTCCTCGTGGGCCGGGTCCAAGAACGAGGACGCTCTGGCCGGGCCTGAGTTTGGGCACCTCAACAGCCCAAGTCCAGCCGGCCGCTAGCGGGTGGGCGAACGTGCCGACCGAGGCAGCGATATCGTCCGAGATCCTGTGGAGTGTCGCTCCTGGGTCGATATACAACATCTCAGCGAGTCCACCCCAGAAGCTGGGCTTCTCTGATGAGGGGATTTGGCCGTAAGCGTTGGTGGGGCGCTTGGCCGAGCAGGTGGACAGACCGTTCTTGCATCGGGGGCATTTCCCACAGCGGATGTTCGACTCGACAATGACTCTGGTCCCTACCGGAAAGCCGATGGTTCCAAACGGATCTGAGGCGACCCGGCCCACGACTTCATGTCCTGGGATCATTGGGTATTGGGCGAGACGCGAGATGCCCTTCCATGCTTGAACGTCTACCCCTGAGATTCCTGTGGCCTCGATGGCCAACCAACCGCCCTTAGAAATCTCGGGGACTGTCAGGGTGTTCTTACAGAAGGTACGAGGGCCGACCAGCATCATGGCGGTTGCAGATGATCCGGTACTGAACATCCAAAAATGATACCCCTGTTTGAGAGGCCCAAATCCGTTTGGGTTCCCGCGCGTTTGCTCCCCCGATTTCGGGGGAGCTGTCGGCGTAGCCGACTGAGGGGGCCGCCGTCTGAGAAATTTCAACCAGAGTCAGGACCAGAGCCCCGCATGGGCGGCTGAACGTTGGGTTTGGGTAGCCCGAGCTCTAGTTCTAGTTCTAGTTCTAGTTCTAGTTCTAGTTTGGGTTTTGGCTTCAGCTCAAGAAGGCTTTCAATCGATCCATGCCCTCGATGAGATCGTCCATCCCCAGGGCGTAGGAGAACCGCATGTGACCAGGGGAGTGGAACGCTTCGCCCGGTACCACCGCAACCAGTACTTCGTCAAGGAAAATGTCAGCCAGTTGTTGTGTTGTGTTGACCGTGACTCCACCCAGAGTCCTGCCGAGCACACCCTCAAACGAAGGGAAAGCGTAGAAAGCTCCCTCTGGCTCCTCGCAACTCACGCCCTCAATCGAGTTGAGCATGTCCACCATGACTCGCCTGCGAAGATCGAACTCGGTGAGCATGTCGGCGACGACTTCCTGAGGGCCGGTGAGGGCAGCGATCGCTGCCCGTTGCGTTACGTTGGCCACGTTGGAGCAAAGGTGGGACTGCAAACCACTGGCCGCTTGGATGAAGTCGTCCGGACCGATGAGCCATCCAACACGCCAGCCGGTCATTGCGTAGGTTTTGGCAACCCCGTTGAGAATGACGCACTTGTCCCTGACCGCCGGCACCATGCCCGGAGCGGAACTGAACGTTGCTTCACCGTACACGAGGTGTTCGTAGATCTCGTCCGTTAGGAGCCACACATCGTTCCGCACACACCACTCGGCGATCGCCTTGGTCTCATCTTCTGAGTAGACGGCACCTGTTGGGTTAGACGGAGAAACGAAGATGAGGGCCTTCGTACGGTCAGTGAGCGCAGCGTCGAGCTCCTCGATGGAGACCTTGAAGCCGCTGGCGTCGGAAGTAGAAACCACGACCGCAACGCCCCCAGCCAAGCGAACCTGCTCGGGGTAGGACACCCAGTAGGGGGCTGGGAGGATGACCTCGTCCTCTGGGTTTAGCAATGTCGCCAGGGCCGTGTAGATGGCGTGTTTTCCACCGTTGGTAACCAACACTTGACTCGGTTCCACGGGCACCCCGGAGTCGCGGAGCGTCTTGTCAGCAATGGCCTGGCGGAGCTCGGGAAGCCCAGCGGCTGGGGAGTACTTGTGATTCTTGGGATCGCGGGCAGCCTCGATTGCCGCCTCCACAATGTGAGCTGGGGTTGGAAAGTCGGGTTCGCCGGCCCCGAAGCCTATGACAGCTTTCCCCTCCGCGCTGAGCGCCTTGGCCTTGGCTGAAACAGCCAACGTCGCGGAGGGAGCGATGGCTCTGATGCGTCGTGAAATATCGCTCATGAGATTCCTTACAAGGGCGGGTGGCAGGTCAGCCATCACGTCATCGATTCCCGAGACTTTACCTGCCTCGATCCCAACATGGCTTGGCTTTGGCTCGACCTCTCGACGAGCCAAGCTCTGCGGCTAGCCGAGCTTGCGGAGGTCGACCACGAAGATCAACGTCTCGTTGGGGGCAATCACGCCTCCCGCACCTTGTGCGCCGTAGCCCATATGCGGAGGGATGGTGAGCTGGCGACGGCCGCCTACCTTCATGCCTTGGACACCCTCGTCCCAGCCAGAGATAACTTGGCCGCTACCCAGAGAGAAGGAAAAGACCTCGTTGCGGTTCCACGATGCGTCGAACTCTGCGCCGGTCGACCAGCTGACTCCGACATAGTCAACGCTGACCATGGTTCCTGCGGTGGCTTCAGCGCCATCGCCTTCCACGAGATCTTCGATCTGTAGCTCAGACGGTGCTGGGTCGGCGGGTACGGTTACGACGGGCTTTTCGTTGATATCCATTGGACGAGTCTAAAAGAACTCTCATCTTTGTTCTGAGTACTCCAACGTTGCCGCGATGCCACCGCTTGGAGTGAGCAAGAAAGCCTCGTCACCGCCGTTGTCCCATACTGGACCGTCAGCACACCAGAAGAGCTCACGGGTCGTGTCGTCTCCACAACCTGTATAGATCGTTAGCTCGTACTCAAGCATGGTTCCGGCTGGGAACTCATACCGGTGAGAGGTTGAGCTGTCTCGGAGAATCCAGCCGGAAAGGTCAACGTCTAGGTCGTTGGGGTTGCGCAGCACGATGTATTCACCGTTTAGGTTGTCCTCGTCTCGTCCGGACGGGTTTGCCTCCACGAACAAGATCTCGATGGAGGGCGCTGGTTCGCCTCCGCAGGCAGCCGGATCCCAGATGCCGATGGATCGATCCCTTGCGAAGCTCTCAGCCTCGTCCAGGAGGTGTTGCGAGGTGGTGTTCGGGGGGAATCCGCGAGCAATGGCCAACCCAGCCGCTGCTTGGTGTCGGTTTGCGAGCACATCGCCGATCCAGACGTACCGAAGCAGTCGGCCGTACTGGTCGGTGCTTTCCTCATCGGCCACGAGCAGGACCTTGGCTCCATCGAGGAGGTCCCGGAGCGCTTCGCCCGACTCGGGTCCGAGACACTCATCGTGTTCAGGGGCGTTGATGCCTATCAATCGAACCTTCTCTTCAGCCCCATTAAGCAAGACGACGAGCGAGTCGCCGTCGGGTACGCGAACAACCTCTGCGAGGGATCCGTCGCTTGGCGCAAAGATGGGCGGGAGTTCGTCGAGAGCTTCTGGCTTTTCATCCACCGGGACGCAGGCTCCCAGAAGTAGCGCTACAACGACGCCCCAGACTGCTGGCCGTTTGCTCATTTCGTCGCGGCATCAGCAGCTCGACGTGCGGCGATCATGACAATGTCCCAAACCGTGGAAAAGGGAGGAGCGTACGACAGATCACTCATGGCGAACTCCTGGCCAGTCATACCAGCCCAGATGGCTGTGGCGAGGACATCAATTCGCTTGCCCGAGCCAGGGCCGCCGACGATCTGTGCCCCCAGGAGGCGCCCGGTGTCCTTTTCGGCCAAGACTTTGATCTGGATTGGTTCGGCGTTGGGCATGTAGCCAGAGGCGGTCGTTCCGCTTGCCCACCCAATCGCGTACTCAATCCCTGCTGACTGGGCTTCTGATTCCATTAGGCCGGTGCGGCCGATCTCAGTGTCCATGACCTTTGTGACAAAGGTGAGGAGCACCCCGGGGAACGAGGCGTCTTCGCCGCCAATGTTCATGCCAGCAACTCGCCCTTGTTTGTTCGCGACGGTGCCCAGCTGTGGGTTGGTCGGTTGGCCCGTGAGCTTGTGGCGGGACTCGGCACAGTCTCCGGCCGCCCAGATCCCAGGTACGTTGGTTCTCTGGTGATCGTCGACTTGTGCCGCTCCGGTGGGGCCGAGCGCGATTCCAGCGGCTGCGGCCACGTCACACCGGGGATGGACCCCCGTGCCGAGTACAACTAGGTCGGCCTCGAAGCGGCCGTTCGTCGTCTCGATACCGACAGCTCGACCGTTGGCTCCTGTGATTGACTCGAGCCGAGTGCTCCCAATGACTTGAATTCCGTGCCCGCGGATTGCCTCGGTCACAATGGCTCCGATGTCGGGGTCCAGCGACCGGTTCAGCACAGCGGACCGACTGGAAATGATCGTTGTGGGAACTCCCCGCAGGGTCAGCGCCTCGGCAACTTCAAGCCCAACATATCCACCGCCGACCACTACCGCCCGGGTTGCCGTGCCTGCGGCGGATTTGAGAGCAATCGCATCGTTGAGGGTGTGTAACTCGAAGACTCCTTGGAGGTCGGTGCCTGGCACGTCGGGAGCTTTCGCTGCAGCACCGGTGGCGTACATCAGCTGGTCATATGGCTCGATCAACTCGCCATAGGGAGTCTCGACGGTGACCGCCTTGGACTTGGTGTCGATGCTA
>CAXMPE010000244.1:0-3768 GCA_964195245.1 uncultured Verrucomicrobiales bacterium
CGTTGCCGCGCCCAGGTAGAGAATGTCGACAACAGTCGACTTGTCAATGGCCAGTGCCATAGCCTGTCTCACAGCAATATCGCTAAACGGTGCCTTCGAGGTGTCGAAGTTGATCATCTGAGTGGTGAACTCTGGACCCTGTGAGATATCGATGGGGTCTTGAGCATCAAGCAGTTCAATTTGCTCTGGACTCACCCGCTCGAAGATCACATCAATTTCACCTGATCGGATTGCCGCAAGTGGGCCAGAGTCATCGCCAAAGACAACAACAACAAGCTCATCGACTTCGGGAGCACCACGGAAGTAGTCCGGGTTAGCCGCGAAGCGGTAGCTCTGATCCTCGGTGAACCCGGTCAGCATGTACGGACCAGATCCGATGTTCGTCGAAATGTCATAGGCGTGATCAGTCGGGCTTTCGATCGCTTCCCAAACGTGCTTTGGCAGAATCGGAACGTCCGCCAACACAGCCAGTTCGAAGGACGGGTTAGGCCCTGATAGCGTGACTGTCAGCCCTAGGTCGCCATCTACCACGACTGACTCGACGCCCTTAAGGTCCCTTGCGAATCGCCCTGCAGCGTTCTCTACAAAGTAGCCAAACGTGAACTCAACGTCAGCTGCGGTAACCGGCATACCATCGTGCCAAGTGACACCTTCGGCAAGCGTGATCTCCCACACTGTCAGTGCATCGTTTGGAGTGACCGTCGCAGCGAGCCATGGTTGCGGTTCGCCATTGAGGTCGAACTGCATCAAAGCGTCGTACTGGAGCATCATCAGGTTCCACCCTGGGAATCCACTCACGTACGTATACGGATTTAGTGTGGCTTCGCCGCCTGTTATGGCTGCTCGTACCACTACCGGCTCCGCTGCGGCGACTGTTGTTGCCGGTGCAGCTGTTTCTGTCGTTCCCTCGGTGCCTGCCGTGGTTTCCCCCGGCGCCTCCGAGCCCTCTGTTGTCTCGGGCGCTGTAGAGCCGCATGCGGCAGCTATCAACGCCAGGGCCGTGAGTAACACGGCAATCCGTTGTCTTTTGGTGTTCATGCTCAGGAATTCTCCTTCTCTATGTAGATCGTCAATCTTCGCTGTTTCTTTTCCTTAGAAGTCTATGGGTTGGGTTCATGGAGCTACCAGCGCTCCTGCCTGAGAAAGCGAGCTCTCTACTAGATGACAGGCAACCCACCGATCGGGTCCGACTTCGGCCAGTTCAGGTATCACGGTGGAACACATCTCGATGGCAACTGGGCATCGTGTGTGGAACCGACATCCATCTGGCGGAGCGGAGGGGCTGGGTAGGGATCCCGACAGCGGCTCGTCGTCTCGCGAGCTGCCCGGATCTGGAACTGGGACTGCCGCCAGCAGCGCCTTCGTGTAAGGGTGCAGCGGAGCCTCGTACAACTCATCTCGTGGTGCCCGCTCGACAATCTGGCCCAGGTACATGACTGCTACCTCGTTCGAGATGTGTCGGACAACTGCTAGATCATGGGCAATGAAGAGGAAAGCAACACCTTCTCGTTCTTGCAGATCGTGAAGCAGGTTGATGATCTGGGCCTGAACCGACACGTCAAGAGCCGAAACCGGCTCATCACAAACAATGACTTCAGGGTCGGCTGCCATCGCCCTAGCTATGGCGATGCGTTGGCGCTGTCCGCCGCTGAACTCGTGAGGATGGCGTTCTGCCGAATCGGCTGGCAGGTTCACGAGTTCAAGAAGATCAAGTACCCGCTGCTTGATCTGATCTGCAGAAAGCGAAGAGTGGATGTTCAGTGGCTCGGCAATGATGTCTTTGATCCGCATCCCAGGGTTCATCGACGAGAAAGGGTCCTGGAAGATCATCTGAACCGCCTTGCGGCTCTTGGTTCTTCTCTTCCCAATGGGCTCACCGTGAATGGCGATGGAACCATCAGTCGGTTCAACCAGCCCCACCAATGCCCGGCCCAGAGTGCTCTTACCGCACCCGCTTTCACCAACAACTCCTAGGGTCCGCCCTTTGTTGATCACGAGGCTCACGCCGTCGACGGCGCGGACCGTGATTCGCTTGCCTTCTGAATCCTTGCGTCTCGTGGGGAAATGCACTGAAAGGTCCGACACCTCAACGATGGGTTCGTCTCCGGTGGCTCTGGTGGACTGCTCGAACGCAACCTCGGCCCACATGTCCTCCATTTCTGCAAGGTTTCCGAGGTGGGCACAGGCCGATGCGTGGCCGGAGCCTCCCGTACTCGCCAACTCTGGCAACTCCCCTACGCAGCTGTCATCACCCATTGGGCATCGGTCATGGAACGGGCATGAGGAAAGTGTTTCAAGCTGCGTTGACGGAGCACCTGGAATCTCGGCAAGCCGCACGGCGGTGGAACGGTCCATGCGAGGTATTGAGCGCAACAAACCTGAGGTATAGGGGTGGCGAGTCGCCGAATAGATGTCTGCGGCCGAGCCCTCCTCCATTATCCGACCGCCGTACATCACCGCGACGCGGTCGGCGATCTCAGCGACAACCCCGAGGTCATGGGTAATCCAAATGACGGCCATTCCGCGCTCTTGCTGGAGTTCTTGAACGAGCTCAACTATCTGACGTTGGACCGTCACATCTAGAGCAGTTGTTGGTTCGTCGGCAATCAAAAGTTTGGGGTCGCAAGCTAGTGCCATGGCTATGACTGCACGTTGGCGCATTCCGCCTGAGAACTCATGGGGGAATGCCTGAGCCCTTGCCTTTGGGTCCGGGATACCGACACTATCGAGCAGTTCTATTGCTCGCTCTTTGGCTTCCTTGCGGCTGACCCCAAAGTGGAGTCTGAGCCCCTCGGCTACCTGGCGGCCAACTGGATGTACAGGATTCATTGAGGACATCGGATCCTGGAAGACCATCCCAATCTCCCGCCCGCGAATCTCGCTCATCTGACTCTTCTTGAGAGAAGTCAACTCACGGCCCTGCAGCTGGATCGATCCAGAGATCTCGGCCGGAGGTGTAGGCACAAGGCCCATGATGCTTAACGCAGAAACGCTCTTGCCCGAACCGGACTCTCCGACAAGGGCGAATACTTCTCCTTGTTCAACTTCCAGATTTACACCATTGACCGCGTATACGTCCCTGTCGGCAAGTCGGAACCGGACATTCAGATCCCTAATCTGAAGTATCGGAACATCTAGCCGAGGACTCTGCAAAGGCAATGGCGCGGTCACGTTCAGCCCGTCCCGTCACGCAACAGAGGGCCCAGCCAGCTCATGGGACTGGCTCTCCCTGACTCGCCAGGTTCTTTGATTCCTCGTAGCGGCCAGCGGGGTCGACGTGCACATGAACATCATCAAGGTGGTCGATGCCATCAAGGAGCGAAAGCCTGGTCAGTTCCGCTATCTCATGGCCGCCCACAACGGTGAGCGACCCGTCGACAGCAATCTCAAGGTCGACGCGAAGCCGATGGCCCATCCACCGAACCTGGGTACGACCGAGATCGGCTACCCCGGGGACCTCCCTTGCGATGTGCTCAACTTGGTCCACGAGTTCGGGGTCAACTGCATCCATGAGACGACGATAGATGTCTCTGGCAGCTGTTCGCAAGACTCCGAGGATGGCGATGGAGACCAAGATTCCCACAATCGGGTCAGCTCGCTCGAATCCCATCCACACCCCAGCCGCACCAGCGGCAACTGCAAGCGAAGTAAACCCGTCCACTCTGGCGTGGAGTCCATCGGCCACCAACGCTGCAGAGCCAATCTCTCGACCAACTCGAATCCTGTAGAGCGCCACAAGCTCGTTGCCGATGAAGCCGAGAAGCCCCG
>CAXMPE010000245.1:0-3946 GCA_964195245.1 uncultured Verrucomicrobiales bacterium
ATGAGCAGTTGGCTAAGTACGTACCGGGGGTCATGAGTGGGGAGGTACTCACGGCGATCGCTGTCACCGAACCGGACGCCGGCTCAGACGTCGCAGGGTTGCGCACCACGGCGGTGCGAGACGGTGAAGGGTGGCGGCTGAATGGCACCAAGATGTTTATCACCAATGGTGGAACTGCTGAGCTTGTGATCGTCGCTGCCCGGACTAACCCAAACGCAAAGTACGGCATCTCAATGTTCCTGCTCGACAAGGGAACGCCCGGATTCAGTGTGAGCCGCAAGCTAGACAAGCACGGTTGGTTGTCCTCAAACACGGTTGAGTTGGTGCTTGACGACGTGTACCTCCCAGCGGATGCGTTGCTGGGTGAAGAGCACAAGGGGTTCTATGAGATCATGAGGAACTTCCAGAACGAGCGACTAGTACTCACCGCCGTCGCCTGTGGAGCCGCTCAAACGGCTATCGACATGACGCTTGAGTACACCCAGAACCGTAAGGCCTTCGATGGGGTGATCTACGACAAGGGAGCGGTCCGGCAGAGGATGGCAATGAACCAAGCCAAGTTGGATGCTGCTCGGGCAGCCATGTACCACGCAGCCTGGATGTACGAGAACGGGGTAGACGCCACGAAGGAAGTCTCAGCCGTCAAGGCGTTCGGGTGCGAGGCCGTCAACGAGATTATGTACGACTGCACCCAATTTCACGGGGGCATGGGCTACATGCGTGAGACCACTGTGGAGCGGATGTACCGCGACGCCAGAATCAACACCATCGGCGGCGGCGCCACCGAAGTTCTGCTGGAAGAAGTAGCCAAACGATCATACATCTAGCCCCACGGTCGCTTCGCGCCCGCAACCTGGACTTGGACCTAGACCTAAAACCACTCTCTGGTTCAGCCGAACTCAATACCTTGGGCGAGGGGGAGGTCGCCTGACCAATTGATGGTTACTGTCTGGCGGCGCATGTAGGCCTTCCATGAGTCTGAGCCTGATTCGCGGCCACCTCCGGTGTCCTTCTCACCGCCGAATGCCCCACCGATCTCTGCGCCTGAGGTGCCAATGTTGACGTTGGCGATGCCGCAGTCTGAACCGGTTGAGGCGAGGAAGTGCTCAGCGTTGGATAGCGAGTCGGTGAAGATCGCTGAGGAGAGCCCTTGGGTCACCCCGTTCTGGATCGCGATGGCCTCATCAAGATCGTCGAACTCCATCAAGTAGAGAATCGGGGCGAAGGTCTCGGTCTGAAGGATCTCGGCGTCGCTCGGAATCGAGATGATGGTTGGCTTGACGAAGTTGCCTGGACCATCGAGCACATCGTTGCCGGTCAACACCGTGCCGCCTTGGCTCACTGCGATCTCGATGGCGGCTTGGTAGTTCAAGATTGCCTGCTCTGAGATGAGCGGACCCATGAGAGTCCCCTCCGTCAACGGGTCGCCAATGGCAATGGTTTGGTAGGCGGCTACGAGCCTCTGCGCGAGTTCATCTCGGATACCCGACTGAACGATGAGCCGCCGGAGCGTGGTGCACCGTTGGCCTGCGGTGCCTACCGCTGAAAAGAGCGCTCCGCGGACACACAGCTCTATGTCGGCGTCGTCCATGACGATGATTGCATTGTTCCCCCCGAGCTCCAGCAGGGATCGGCCCATGCGGGCGGCGACGGCGGTACCCACGGTCCTTCCCATGTCGCATGACCCAGTGGCAGAGATAAGTGGTATGCGGCTGTCGTTGACCAGAGCTTCACCTACGTCTTGAGCGCCTCCGAGTGCGAGGTTGAAGACTCCCTCAAACCCAGTGCCCTCCATAACTGTGTTAACGATGTTTGTGACCGCGATGGCCGTGAGCGGCGCCATGGGCGAAGGCTTCCAGATCACAGTGTCGCCGCAAACGGCAGCAATAAGGGCATTCCATGCCCACACAGCGACCGGGAAGTTGAAGGCTGTAATGATCCCCACCGGACCGAGGGGGTGCCATTGTTCGTAGAGGCGATGACCAGGCCGTTCTGACGGCATGGTGAGTCCGTAGAGCTGTCGTGACAGGCCAACGGCGAAGTCGGCAACGTCGACCATTTCCTGAACCTCGCCCTCGCCCTCGGCCCTAATCTTCCCCGCCTCCAGCGCCACAAGCGCCCCGAGGTTGCTCTTGTCTTCTCGGAGGGCTTGGCCGATGCGGCGCACGTATTCGCCTCGGGCAGGAGCCGGAAGCTGACGCCACTTGGCGAACGTGTCCTGAGAATTCTGCACGATGGCTTCGTACTCTGACATGCTTGCCATGGCAGCTGCGGCGATCGTCCCGTTGTTGCTGGGGTTCAGGCTGGGAACCAGGTCCCCAGCTCCGGGAAGCCAACCTCCTGCGAACGCGCCACTGTTAAAGGCCTGGATGTTGAGAGAGTCGAGGAGTTCTTGGTTTGTCATGAGAGCCCTTTGTGAGTCGATCCAGACTACTCAGCCCAGAGTTCGGAGGCGGTTCCGGCTAAGGCCTCTGCCTCGAGGTCGTCAGCAGGCCCCAATGCCAAGATCTCGAGCCTGGCGAGGTTGGGCTCAGTCCTTTGAGGAGATCTGCACTTTCGATGTTCGCTGTGATCCGAGTCCTACGGCGATCGCAACGGCGACAATCGCCACGATGGCTGCCCCAATGAGCTGCCCCAAGTCACTCTCGACGAAGGATAGGAGAAGCCAAGCCAAGGGAAGCATGATCGCGACCCCTATGACCCGGACAGCAACGCCCTTCTGAGGCGACTGCATCTGGTCGATCGGTTCTAGGGGCTCGGCCTTGGCGTCTTTCACGGCTTCCAAGTTGGGTCGAGTTGCCCCAAGAACTCGGCGCAGCGTTCGGCTTCATGAATCTCGCCAATGACCGCGGCCATTTTCCGGAGGCCATCCAGACAGCGAAGAAAGCCAAGGTTGGATGGGTGCTCCCAGCGCACGTAGCCCGATCCTTTCCACCCGTTCTTTCGAAGAGAGTCGAGCCCCCTGTGGTAGCCGATCCGGAAGTAGGCGTACGCCTCGATGTTGCCTCGGTCATCATGAGCCACTTCCTCAGCCAGTTCCCCCAGCGTTGCCCAACCTTCGAGAAAGGTCGGTTCCTCAGCAACCAGCGCTGCAACAGCGTTACGCGGGCGTTGGGAGCTAGATGCCTCAACGAGGCGGCCGACGAGGTCAGGTAGGGGGTCAGGCAGGACGGTGTTAGGCGGCCCCGACGATGAGATTCCGACGTTGGTCATTGGGGAACCATAGTCCGAACCCTGGGTTCGCAGCCCTGCTTGGCAACCGTCAGCGTCGGGCCGCAAGCGCTTACGCGTCGCATTCGACGCTACAAGCCCTGGGCTCCCAGCGTCGCATGCGACGCTTTGAACAGTAGACCCGCTCTGTTGCTCCCTGAGTTGGGGGAGCAGGTCGAGGGGGCGTTCGTCTGTGAGTCTCGCCCTGCCGGTAAATTGTTACCAGATGGATAGCCTTCTGGCAGACTGGGTATGACGATTCAGAGGGTTCGGAATGAAGAAACTGATTGCAACGGTGGCCGTACTCGGTCTCTTAACAGCGGGATGTGCTGCAGCAGCGGAGAATGTTGACGTAGATGTGGGCGGGCTAGCCAGCGCGGCATGCAACTCGATAGCGAACACGTTCGCGGCTGGCATTGTTCGGCAGATGGAGCAACTCTCCGTCGACTCGTCCTTTCCGGTTCCCGATGTGGATGTTTCCGCCTTGCTCTCTAGCGCCGCTGGTTTGGGTTGTTCTCCCTCACAGCTCAGGGAACTAATCGAGGAGAAGGCTGAGTCAGCAGGGGTTGCTACCGACCGAGCGCGTGAGTTCCTCGACGGCGTCCTTGATGAAGTGGGCGAGAAGTAATCACACCGCGCCGTCTCATCACGTGTGCCAGACTTGGCGCGTGCCAAGTGTCAGTGTCGACTCGCTAACTAAGACTTACAGAGTCCCCGTTAGAGAAACAGGGATTCG
>CAXMPE010000246.1:0-4016 GCA_964195245.1 uncultured Verrucomicrobiales bacterium
TGACCAATCGGCGCACGTTGATGTGACCCGACGGAGACCCCTCTGTATACGCGCTGACGTTCTGGGGTACCGAAAGGAAAGGGAAGCGATCGTGTAGCTCTACCGAATCGAGGGGAGTCGTCGTAATGGGCTGATCAGAGCGTGAAGCTGCATTGAGGCCTTCGTCAAGCTGTGGGGCTGCGAGATTGAGGAAGCCTGTCGCGGTCAAGATCTTGGGGGCGCCCCCGGCCTCGAGAGCTGAAATGGCTCTCAATGAACGGAGAGTCAGCTCGGTGTCTGCGGGATTGTTATGGAGGCGCCAGCTGAGTCTCGAAATGTCATGCCAAGCTCCGAAAAGGCCGTGGTAGTTCTCAGGCGACGCAGGCTCCGGTTCGCCGATAGCGAGAACTGAGGCCCCCGAGACTGCCGCGTGGCGAGCCGATGCCGCCCCCATGACGCCGGTGCCCACAACAATGAGGTCGAGCATGGGACGTTACTTGAGGGTTCTGGGTCGCGATGAGTCGCGAACGATGAGAGTGTTGACTACCTCGATCGTCTGAGGATCCATTGCGGGATAGTCGATGGCCTTTTCAAGGAGGCTGACCATAGCCTCGGCGATCGCGGGGCGGTTCAGCTCAACGGAGCTCAGCTGCGCTTGATGCGTGTGGGCTTCCAGAGAGTTATTGAAGCCGACAACAGCGATATCGTCAGGGACGCTGAGCCCTGCCTCTTCAATCACTTCGATCGCTCCGAGCGCCATGGCATCGCACGAGGCGAACACGGCGTCAGGGTTGAGCGGTAGTAATTCTTGCATAGCGTAATACCCATCCCGGCGGGTGTATTCGCCCCCTGCGACGAGCCCGTTTGTGGAGATATCATTTTCTCTGCATGTATCTATGTAGCCGCTCTTGCGCTCGCGGGCATGACTTCGAGTGACTGGACCGGCTATATGGGCGATCCTTGATCTCCCACCCTCGATTAGATGGGTCACCGCTGCTCTGGCTCCCGCGTAGTTCCCGCTGGAAACCTCGTATGCCGGCGAGGTGAGGCCGACACTATCGAGGAGTACCGTAGGTCTTGGGCCGCTCAAGAGGTCGGCCGCCCAGGATTCCGTCATTGTCGGGTACACGATGAGCATGCCGTCGAGTTGGTGGTGATTAGCCATCTCAAGAATGCTCTGTTCTCTTCCACCACCAGTGGTCCACAGCATCATCGTGAGGTCACGGCGTTCCAGCGCTTCGCTCACACCCTGCACGAGAAGCGAGCCGTACGAACCGTGCTCGAGTCCGTCCGTGGGTAGAGCGAGCCCGATGGTGCCCGAACGGCCTCCGGCCAACTTGCGCGCCGCCGAGTTCGCTTGGTAGCTGAGCGCCTCAGCAACAGCGAGGACGCGCTCGCGAACCTTGGTCGAGACGCCCGGTCGCCCGTTGATCGCCCGTGATGCGGTGGCTGATGACACACCGCTGACGCGAGCCACCTCAGCGAGCGTCACTACGGATTCTTGTTTTGTCATCGCGGCTACCTTGCTTATTGGAAGCGCTTGCACACTACGTGAGCCCTGGGGTGGGTGTCAAGAGGTCTGCTGGGACTGCCCGTCAACGACAAGATGTTTCTTGAGCACGGTCCAGGTTTGTGCCGAAGCGAGACGGGTACTCATTGAGTGCATTGTGGCAACGAAGGTCGGCACCGCGGCTGAAGGGTCCATGGGGTTGGGCCGCATCGCCTTGAGGACTGATTTGCGAGGCTTGAGGATCACGACATCGGCTTCTGGCCATTCCTCCTGTATTTGTGCGACCTCGTCGTCGAGGGCCGTTCGGCCAGCTCGATCTAGGAGGGCGTCAGGTCGAAAACCGTGAAACCGCGCTTCATCATCGGCAGCCATTGGAGCGATGATGATGATTAGGTCGAGGGGCTCGTCGTTGCCCAAGATGAGATCCGCGTTGGTGCCTGATGCGACGCCGCCATCGACGTATGAGCGGCCGTCAATCTTATGAGGGTGGAACATGATGGGGACGGCAGCCGACGCTGAAATTGCCTCTCGAAGCGAAACCTCGGGTGCAGCCAAGGTGCCAAAAGGGACTCGGCGATGGTTGTCGATGTCATAGGCGACGACGACGGTCGCCTCTGACGGCCAGCCTTCTACTGCTTGGCCAAGGAGATGGTCCATCCAATCGCCAACTCCGGCTGGGTCATGACGGCTTGGGGCCCCGAGTGCGAGGTTCAGCCCGGGGCTCCGAAGGCCAGGCAAGAGCCCCTTTCGAATCCATCGGGTTAGTCCTTTGAGCGAACCTTTCTTGTACAGGTGACTAGATATTCGGCTTGCCACGTCGGCGGGGTCTTCTCTCTCCAGAACTACAGAGCTGAGGTCAAGTCGATTGGCTCGCGTGATTGCTGCAACAGTGGCTCCGCCGGAGGTGCCGATAATGACTTCGGCGCTGTTGGGTTCCCATCCAGTTGCGAGATTGAGCGCCATGAGGGCCGCCATTTGATACGAAGCTCCGGTGATACCGCCACCACCTAGGACAATGCCAACTTTGCTCATGGAGCAACAATAGGCGTCTCGGAGCCTTGCATCGGCATACCCTTGTCGCCATGCCTGTGCTTCGCCCCATCGATCGTGACCTAGACACCGCCGCGGTTGAGAACTTCTTGCTGCGCACCGACCTCCCGAGCGCCCGACTGTTCGGGGAGCGCAAGCATGTGGCCTTGGGGATGGGGGAGTACGGTCTGCTCGCGCTAGCTCAAGACCAGATTGTTGGAGTTTTGCAAACTGCCGGTGAGGGTTCGTCTGCCGAGATTGCTGCAGTCGATAGTTCGTGGGCGCAGCGTCTGTTGGACGAATACGTCGGTGGCACTGGGCAACAGCTCACTGTGTGGAGCAAAGACGGTTTGTGGGATCCTGTCTTGGCTGAAGCGGGTTTCGCCGAGGAACGGGTGCTCTTGCGTATGACGGTTGATCTACCTGTGACGTTCGAGGTAGACAGTCGGCTCAGGTTCACGGGGTTTAGGCCCGGCGATGAGCACAGGTGGTTAGATGTGAATAATGACGCCTTCCGAGGTCATCCAGAGCAGGGCAATTGGGCTCTGAGCGACTTTGCAGCCCGCATGGATATGGCGTGGTGGGATCCCACAGGCTTGCGTTTAGGCTGGGAGGGATCGGAGTTAGTCGCCTCATGTTGGACCAAAATCACGCCTGAGGGTGTCGGCGAGATCTACGTGATCGGCGTTGCCGAGAGCTCCCAAGGACGAGGCCTTGGGTACTCCATGACACACGAAGGCCTGCGGTATCTTTGGGAAGACAGAGGGTGCTTGCAGGCATCGCTCTACGTCGATGAAGCGAACGCGAGGGCAGTGAAGGCCTATGAGGCTATGGGCTTTGGGGTCGTGGCGGTCGACCGCAGTTTCACGCTGGCAGCGAGGGCCTAGCCAAACGGGTGGGAGCAGGCAGGGCACCGGACATCGAGAGCCGACGTCGCAGAGCTGCACCAAGGGCAGGGGAGATCGACAGACTCTCCGTTTAGGTCATCAACGACCTGCCAACCGTCCAGCGAAACCTTCTTGGTGAATAATCCGAGAACCATGTACGCCTGCTCCTGCGTTTCGAGTCGAATTGCTGATGTACGGAGACTATTGCCTCTTGGGCTGGGAGTGTTGGATTTCGCGAACAGAGGCGTTTGCTTGCGATATAAGAACTCCTGTGAACTTCTCGGAATCACTACGCTACGGGCGCACACCAAACCGGAGAAACGATGCAACTCACCTACCCCGACGGATCTGTTCACGAGTTCCCCGCGGGAACTACCGGTAGCGAAGTCGCCTCTTCCATTGGGCGGAGCCTCGGCAAGGCTGCTCTTGCTGTTTCGGTTGACGGTGCCGAGTACGACCTAGGCAGACCGCTACCCCAGGCTGGCGGAGCCTTTGCGGTCATTACCGCTGATTCTGAAGCTGGACGGACCATCCTTCGCCATAGTTCGGCACACGTGCTCGCCCAAGCCGTTCTTGAGTTGTTCCCAGGATCGACCTTCGGGATTGGGCCA
>CAXMPE010000247.1:0-2711 GCA_964195245.1 uncultured Verrucomicrobiales bacterium
CGCTTCTCATTGAGGGCACCGTACAACCTGCCATCGGGAGCTACGGCTGAATCAACAGGAGCCATGGACACGAGCGTTAGGGATCGTGGGGACCCGCTTGTGTGGGAGCAGTCGCTCCCGATAGCCCTAAGCCCGGATAAACTCTGGATATGTCTGGTGGAATTCTCATGATCCTCGCTGTAATCGCCTTCGTCGTCGCGCACGAGGCCGGCCACTTTTTCGCGGCCAAGGCGATGGGCATGAAAGTATCGGAGTTCTTCGTGGGGTTCGGGCCAAAGCTGTGGTCTTTCAAACGCGGAGAAACGGAATACGGAGTCAAAGCTCTTCTGTTGGGCGGTTATGTGAAGATCCCTGGCATGAGTCCTTCAGAGGAAGTGTCTCCGTCCGACGAGGGGTCGACGTATCGGGACAAGTCCATGTCGGCGAAGCTGCTCGTACTCTTGGCAGGCATCTCCATGAACTTCCTGATCGGCTATCTCCTGCTCTGGGCCGTCTTTGGCCTCTACGGTGACGAGGAAGTTGAGGTCAACCCAGTAGTTGCAGAGTTGGTGGTCTTTGAAGAGGGTGCCTCGCCAGCGTTGGCTGCGGGACTCGAGCCTGGCGACGTATTCGTTGAGGTGGGTGGAGTCGTGATCACCGAGTGGCAAGACGTGTCCGATCAAATCGCGGCAAACGGACCGGGGGAGCTGTCGATCGAGGTCCAGAGAGGGGGCGAAGTTATCGAGCTGGTTGCGAATCTGGCAAGCCGCCCCGATAACCCAAGCGCTGGATTCCTCGGGGTACAGCCGGAAGTGGTCATCTCTCAGACAGATCCGGGTTTCTTTGAATCTGCTGGACTCGCTGGTCAAACAACCCTGCAGTTCACCAAGATGTCTTACTCCTTCTTCGGAGATCTCGTCCGGCCCGCCACTTTGATGAATCTAATGAGGGGAGTGACCGGCGAAGAGGTCACGGTGGACGCTCGCCCAGTGAGCCTCGTCGGATTGGCTCAGATCGGGGCGCACTCTCAAGAGCTCGGCGCTGCCAACATCATGCTCCTTCTCGCTTCGATCAACATCATCCTCGGGTCATTGAATGTGATCCCGCTCCTGCCCCTCGACGGCGGCCACGCCGCCCTAGCCGTGTATGAAAAGGTGGCAAAACGACCCGCAAACCTAGAGAAGCTTGCTCCGTTCGCCGCCATCTTCATTCTGTTCTTTATCTTCCTCGGCGTACTCACAATCGTCCTCGACATTGTGAACCCGCTCGATCTGCCGGGCTAACCTCGCTTCATGGAACGTAAGAAGACCAGACAACTTCATGTGGGATCGGTAGCCGTCGGCGGCGATGCTCCAGTGAGCGTGCAGTCGATGACCACCACCAAAACCGCTGACGTGGACGGGACCCTTGCCCAGGTCTACGCTCTGCGAGGAGCTGGCGCCGACATCGTCCGGATCACTTGCAACGATGCGGAAGCGGCGGGTGGGCTAGCCGAGATGATGCCACGCATGCCGGTTCCGATCATCGCAGATATCCACTTCAACTACAGAATGGCCCTCGCGGCGATGGAAGCAGGGGTGCAAGGTCTTCGCCTCAACCCGGGCAACATCCGAGACGAGACGAAAATCAAGTTGGTGGCCCGTGAGGCCAAAGACCGCGGCCTCCCCATAAGGATCGGCGTCAACGGCGGCTCCTTGGATAGAGATCTGTTGGAGAAGTACGGGTCGGCAACCCCCGAGGCGCTTGTCGAGTCTGCGCTCATGGAGATTCGGTACCTCGAAGAAGTGGACTTTTTCGATATCAAGATTTCCGTTAAGCATTCCCACGTTCCCTCCATGGTCGATTCGTATCGCTTGCTTTCATCGAAGGTTGATTATCCGCTCCATCTGGGCGTCACCGAAGCTGGCCCGCTGCCCGGCGGACTCATCAAGGGCACAGCTGGCATCGCCACGCTTCTCAATGAGGGGATCGGTGACACCATCCGGTATTCGCTCACGGCCGATCCGGTGGAGGAGGCCAAGACTGGAAAGGCGCTGCTCGAGTATCTCGGCCTCCGAGAACGGACCGGTCTCGACTTGATCGCTTGTCCGTCTTGTGGACGAGCTGACGTAGATGTGATCGACATCGCTGCCCGCGCTCAGGAAGCGCTCGAAGCCGAGAAGCTGCCGATTCAGGTCGCCGTCATGGGGTGTGTTGTAAACGGGCCGGGTGAAGCCAGAGAAGCTGACATTGGGATAGCGTCCGGTAAGGGGAGAGGGCACTTGTTCATCAAGGGCCAAGTGGTGCGAGTGGTGCCAGAGGACGAGATGGTGGAAGCCTTGGTGAAAGAAGCGAGGTTGCTGGTCGAGGAGGGCGCTGAGGCGAGGATCGCTGCTGCCGATGTCGACGCAGCGGCTATTGCAGCTCAAGACCGTGAGGTCCTTCTAGAGATTCAAGGTGACGTGAACAACGCGGTGGCAAGAAGAGCAGCGGTAGCAAAAGCCGCGCAATCAAACGACAGTTGAACTTGAACTTGAACTTCGACTTGGACCAAATCGAGTCGGGCCGAGTTTGAGCCGAGGTTGAAGTCCAAGTGGGGCAAGAAACAATGGCTGGAGCGTGCCCGAGGGAGGGTAAACTCTCGTTCCATGAAATGGTCCCAGGCGTTCATTCCGACACTACGTGACGATCCCGCAGACGCGGAGGCAGCCAGTCACAAGCTCCTCGTACGTGCGGGCTTTATTCGCCAACTC
>CAXMPE010000248.1:0-7808 GCA_964195245.1 uncultured Verrucomicrobiales bacterium
GGCAGCATTGAAAGCGTCAAGGTTGGGCCCTTCACTCTCTTTGCAATCGCGGGACTTCTTGCCTACGGAATCAATTGGGTCGCCTTCATTCCGGCAAACCGTGCGAAGACAGAGCACTATTTTGATCTCACCGGCAGCCTCACCTACCTCATCGTCATCGCGGCGGCAGTAACTCTCAGCGGCAACCTCGATGCTAGGTCTGTCATTGTCTCGACCATGGTCGCTCTTTGGGCTCTACGCCTCGGCTCGTTCCTATTTTAGCGGGTGCGCATGCAGGGCAGAGATGGACGCTTCGACGAGATCAAGATTGATCCACTGCGGTTCTTCATGACGTGGACACTCCAGGGACTCTGGGTGCTGCTCACTCTCGCAGCAGCGCTGGCAATAATCACCGGCACCGAGCGAAAACAACTCGGGTGGGTGGCCGGCATCGGCATAGTGATATGGCTGGTCGGTTTTGTAATCGAAGTTGTGGCAGATCAGCAGAAATCTAGGTTCAAAGAGGACAAAGGGAATGAAGGCCGGTTCATCACTTCGGGGCTTTGGGCGTGGTCACGGCACCCGAACTATTTCGGAGAGATAACTCTTTGGACGGGGGTAGCGATCCTCGCCATCCCCGTACTTTCAGGCTGGGGTTGGGCCATGCTGGTGTCCCCTGTTTTCGTCGCGATCCTCTTGACCAAGGGGAGTGGGATACCGCTCCTCGAAGCTCGTGCCGAGGCGCGCTGGGGTGAGGAAGAAGCTTTCCAGCAATACACAGACCGGACCCCAGTCGTGGTTCCTCGTAGACCGAGAGTGCATTAAGGAAAGTAGGAAAGCCCCGCATTAATGGGGTCTTTGGTGGCACACCCGGAGGGACTTGAACCCCCAACCTTCTGATCCGTAATCAGATGCTCTATCCAATTGAGCTACGGGTGCGTGAAGCCGACATTTTAGACGCATGTCGCGGCATTCGACCAACTCGGGTCGGTCAGGTTCACGGGATGCTCAGACTCTTGAACCAAGTCCGGTTGTGTAGGGTCATATATAGGCTTGAGATGGTCCGATCTTGGAGGAAACACAGATGTCAATGGATACGCTTGCTGAGGAGTACTGGTTACTGGGATTGGAAGCGTCCCCGATGGTGGCAACTCTTTATGGGCTGCCGGGGTATGACGACAAGATGGGCGACCCATCAGTCGAATTCGAGCTGACCCTCGATGCGAAACTTAGTGATCTCTCGAAGCGAGTCGAAGCTAACACTCCGACCGAGACACAAGACAAGATCACTAGGCAGATGCTGCTCGAAGCCATTGTGAACGACCTGAACGGATCGAAGTTCGACACTGTCGGCATGATGGTGAGTCCTCTCACCGGCCCCCACTCGGGCCTGCTCTTAGTCGCGGCTCAAGTTGCTGCCTCTTCGGCTGAACAGGCAGCCGACTTCCTGACCCGTTATCGCAAGGTGGGGGATTGGCTTGGTTCTTTTGCAGATCGCCATATTGCATCGGCCAAGAGAGGGCGGACCCACACGGCCGTCAACGTTCAGCATGTGCTGGACCAGGTTGATGGGTATCTAGCTTCTGATCTGGAGTTGGACCCGTTTATCAATACTGCGCTCAGCTTTGAGTGGGATGGCGAGGATGAGTGGCGCGCTGAGTTGAAAGATGTCGTCACGAAAGTCGTTCGTCCTGCGATGAAGGCGTATCGAGATCGGCTTGAAGCCGAAGCCCTCCCGTTCGCGCGGGGAGACAACGAACCTGGCCTTCTCCACATTCCAGACGGTGTGGAGAACTACGCGGCGCTACTGGCGCAACACACAACGACCGACCTCAGAGCGGATCAGATTCACGAGATCGGTCTCGAAATGATGGAGAAGCTCCACCGGGAGTTCGGGCGGATCGGTGAAACGGCTCTTGGTCTTAGCGAGGCTGCGAAGGTCATTGACAGACTTCGAACCGATCCTGATTTGAAGTTCGACTCTGCCGAAGAGATGGTCGCCACTGCTGAGGGAGCGATTCTTAGGGCAGAAGCAGCGGTGCGCGACTGGTTCAACGTGTACCCCGAAGCCAAGTGTGCTGTTCAAGAAGTGGAACCCGAGCTGGCGCCGTCTATGCCGCCTGCCTACTACTTCCCGCCAAGTCAGGACGGCTCGCGCGGAGGAACATACTTTCTCAACACCTACCTGCCCGAGACACGAGGAAGGTTTGATGCGGAGGCGATTGCCTTCCATGAAGCGGTTCCTGGGCATCACTTCGACCGGTCAGTCTCGGGGGAGTTGACTGGGATCCCGATGTTTAGGAAGCTGGGCTCTGTCACCGTGTTCACGGAGGGATGGGGCCTGTACTCAGAACGGCTCGCAGATGAGATGGGTCTGTACTCGTCTGAGATCTCACGCTTGGGCATGGTGTCAGCTGATGCGTGGCGTGCTGGAAGGCTGGTAGTCGACACTGGCATCCACGCCAAGGGTTGGACGCGCCAACGGGCTATCGACTACCTCGTTGCCAATGTGCCGATCGCCGAGGGGGTGATCGCCCAAGAGGTTGATCGCTACATCTCCATGCCTGGTCAGGCAGTGAGCTACATGATTGGTCGCCGGGCTCTGGACGCTCAGCGCAAGCGAGCAAAGGATGCCCTTGGCGACGATTTCGACATCAAGCACTTCCACGATATAGCGCTCACCAACGGTGCTGTGCCGCTCAGGATCTTCGAGGATCTGATCACCGATTGGATAGGTGCCTGACACAGGAACGGGTCCTGTGATAGGGATCACGTATATGACCGAAACCTGATGGGTCTGAACCTCCGGCGTTCTCATTTCCACATCACTCACGCTATCTCGACGTTTGACCGCAACAGGCCGATTCGCAGAGCAGTTGGCGCGTCTCTTGACAAAGCGATCAGATAAGAGGGATGTAAAGTCGCTACGTGATTGTCTTCAAGCCTGTTCTGCGCAGAATTGTGGTGAGCCTTGTTCCCATCGGTCTGGCTTGGTTGGCGTGGCGTACTCACCAGTCGGGTCATAACTGGGGTGACGACTTTGCGTTGTATCTGCGTCAGGCGGCCAGTTTGTTGGGGGGGACCTCGGTGAGCGATGTGATCGCCGACAACCACTACATGCTCGAGCACTCGTATCGGTTCGAATTTTCGCCACCTGTGTACCCCTGGGGCTGGCCACTGATTCTGGCCATTCCTGTCCGGCTGGTTGGCCTTGACGTTGATCAGCTCAAGCTGGTGAGCCTGACGCTCTTTGTGGCCATGCTGTTCGTTTTCTACATCTACTCCGTCAGGCGAGTCGGGGTCTGGAGGACGGTTGTTGGTGTGCTCTTGATCGGAACGAGTCCGATCTATATCGACTGGACGGAGGTTCTTCTTAGCGAGCTGCCCTTCATGGTGTTCGCGTTTGCTGCGCTCATTGCAATCGACCGCACCCGGGGTCTTTGGACGTCTTCGTGGTGGTCGGGAGCAGGGGCCGGCGTGTTGGCCGCAGCGGCGTTTTCTGTCCGGCGGGAAGGGCTGGCCCTCTTGGTTGCGATCGGTGTGGCGATTGTCGCCGACCGAGTACTCGCTGACAAGAAACGACGATGGAGGTCACTGGCGCCCTTCCTGTCTTTTGCGACGGTAGTGGTTCTCCTTCAGATCGTGCTACCTAGCACTCTGGTGCCCATCTATTCCGAAAACACCATTATGAACATCGTTCGATTTGGCAACAACATCGTTCAGCAGATAGGAGAGATGTTGGGATTGGATTCCCCAAAGATCGGTTGGATCGTTGTGATCCTCGGTTTTGCGGGATGGGCCCTGGCGCTACTGAGTGACTGGCGAAAGCACGCACCCACGGTTGCTTATCTCCTGACGGTTATGGTGATGGCCGGCAGCTTCTTCATCCAGTCCGAACGCTACTTCTCTACCGCCGTGCCGCTACTCATTCTTGGCCTGCTGATGATCCCGTCTCTGTTCGCCGGGGAACGCCGGGGTTTGGTGGGTGTGCTGGCCGCTGTAGTGGTTCTTTTGGTGGCACCGCTCGTTTGGCTGAATACAGCGACGGCCCTCGCCGAGGCCGAACTTACTGGTCCGTCGAACGCGTTGGTGAAGGTGGGACCGAACCACCTTGAAGCCGTAGAGATGTTCGAGGCGGTACGGGAGCAGAGTGCGACGGACGATGTGATCGGGTTCTTCAAAGCGAGGGCGATGACGCTGTACACAGATCGACGATCTGTTCAAATCGCAGAGACCGACCCTCTGAATCCTATCCCTCAGTTTGATCTCCTCGTGCTTCGGACCGACAAGATCCCCGATGAGGATCGAGTAGACATCGACAAGGACTACGAAGTTGTGTGGTTCAACGAGACCTTCGAGCTCCTGGACCCTAGGCCATAGGGCGACTGGTCGAAGTCCTGGGTTTGTGCAGCTTGCCGTATCAAGCTGCAAAGTCGTAGGCATGAGACACCGAGTCGTGGAAGTGTTTCGGCCGTAAGGAGACCCCGGAGGACCTTTATCGTTCCGGTCTCTATCGCGATCTCGTGAGCGACTCGATGCGTGCCTGACAGCAACGGGCGCTGTCATACGGATATCTCAAGTAGCCTTGCGGCATGGCCGACAACTGTCATATATGACCGAACCTGACGCGTTTGAGACTGAGCACTCACTGAGGAGTGGTTGGAGCGCGCCTGACCCGCAGTCGGTCTCTCTTCCCACTGGTGTTGAAGCGATGCTTGAGGACCATCTCAACAAGCTTCGATCCGCTGTGCCTGAGATGTTTGGAGCAATGGTCTCCACAACCGAGGGTGTGGCGATAGCAAACAACTTTCCAGAGCTCAGTTCTCCGATCGTGGCGGCTATGTGTGCCGAACTGATTCGGGTTGGCGTCCATGTAACTGGATCAACCGGCCTCGGGGAACCTCGAGAGCTAGTGATTAGGGCCCACAAGGGTTACATGGCAGTGTTCGCTGCGGGCCACTCGACAGTACTCTGCGTTTCGGGCCCGCCAAACCTGAACCTAGGTCTTCTCGGTATCGAAGCCCGTCGAGCAGCGGCGAGAATCGGCAAAGTCTTAGATTTCGGCCTGTAGAGCCTGGCTAGCCCTTTCGATCTAGCTGGCGCCTGCGTCCGCGGGTCCCAAACCTTCTGGCCTATCGAGATTGGTGTTCTCTGCCCCATCCGCCCCTACGGGGCACCTTCCCCGACCGCTTCGCTCACAGGGAAGGAAGGGCGTGTTCTCCTTGGCTGCCATCCGAGTCCTACGGGTTCACCTTGCCCTAGGCGGTAGGGAGGCACACAGGTTCCGCTTCTTACTGAGCGAGAACTTGAGCTTCTAGGTCGGCGATCTTGTCCTTGGCGGCACCAAGCTGACCGGTCAGCACGCTTACTTGCTGAACGGCTGCTTCCATGTTGTTGCCACCGGCATCGGCCTTTGGACCGCTTGCAAGGGCGTCGGCAAGCTTTCGTTCTAGTTCTGCTGAACGGCCTCGAGCCGAGTCGAGTTCGGAGTGGAGTTGGTCGATTTCTCCTAGCTTTTCCTTGAGCTCAGCGACTTCTGCCGCCGCCTCAGCCAGCTCCGCTGGTGCCTTGGAAGCGCTAACTTCCTCCTTGGCTGCAGCGACCTGTCCTTCGAGTTCCCTGTGGGAGGCGAGCCAGCGCAGGCCCTCGTCTTGGTGTGACTTGATGGTGCCTTCCAGTTCTGCGATCTTCTCGAGAGATCCAAGATCTTGCGACGCTGTGTCATCCTCAGGCTGTGTGGGCGTTCGGCGGTCCGCTCGGGACTTAACGCCAATGGCAATACCCACGGCAAGGGCGGCTCCTATGAGAAGGCTGTTCTCAATTATTGCGTATAACGTGCTGCTCATTCGAGAGCTCCTTCTCGACGGATCCTGACTTCGCTCATAGGCCAGCGTTGCCATGGACTGATTGCGGCGCCAATTTAGCAGCGATTGACATCAGGAACGTACCAGCATCGGCCGCGGCCTCCTGTACGCTATAAGCCGGAGGATCCTCAGCCGTGAGTCACAAAGCACCTGAACGAAGCTTAAGCCACCGGGTTCGTTCTCGGTCGATTCGCGATATTGAGGAACTGGATCGTAGAGGGCGCCTAGGTGACGGTCCGCGACCACTGAACCTGGCCACCGTGGCGTTTGTGGCGATGGTGACCCTAGGTTTTGGCATGTTTTACATAGGGCGTTCGAGCCTTCCGTCGTTCGTACTTACTGCAGCCGTTATCGGGATGCTGGGGGTTTCTGCTGCAGTTTGGGCTGGTATGTCAGCCGGCCAGTATCAGTCGCTGTTGCAGCTAGACGATGCGCGCAGACAGCTACTGGCGATCTACTCAGATCTGGATCAAGAACGTGACTTATTCAGGAGGCAGCGCCATGATGCCAATGCGGTGATCGCCGGTATGGGAGCTGCTTTCTATGCGCTGGACCCGAAGGGGTCGTCACCAGAGGTAGTCCAAGCGTTGAACTCTCAGCTAGTGCACCTACGGGGTATCTTGAGCACCCAGTCGTCTGACTTGGACTCATATAACTCGTCGCGGTTGGTGGGTCCGCTCGAGGGGTTTATTGCGCTCAAGGGAGCATCGGTCGATGTCGACCTGCCAGATGACTTGATGTTGGCTGGCAGTCAATCCCAAACGTCCCGCATCCTTCAGAACCTGTTGGACAATGCGTTCAAGTACGGCAAGGGGCGGGGTGCGAGCGTAAGCTGGGAGACTGACGGCAGCGAGTTCGTCTTCATCCATGTGGTTGACATGGGACCAGGAGTGGACTTGACCATTAGTGATGTCATCTTCGACGAAGGGGTAAGAAGTCCATCTAGCCATGACGGTTTAGGTCTCGGTTTGGCTATCTCACGCAGGTTGGCCGAAGCCCAGGGAGGAGCACTCTGGTACGAGCCGAGAGACAACGGCGGATCAAAGTTTGTCCTTAAACTGCGAATTTCTGCGAGCGGAGCACCAACATGAAGAATTACGGGACTGTGCTGGTCATCGACGATCATACCCTCGTCACGCAGGGACTACGGCTCGGTCTAGAGACCGAGGGCTTCACTGTGGAGACCTCCGATGGGAGGGATCCCGCCGCGGTAGAAGAACTGGTTAAGGACTTCAAGCCCAACATGGTGCTGCTTGACCTCAATCTTGAAGACGGGCAGGACGGGCTGACCTTCGTCCCACTGTTACTTGAGCACGAGTGCCTCGTGGTGGTGCTATCGGGAGAAACCAGAGCGGAGGTACTGGCAAAGACCATTGAGGCTGGCGTCCATGACATCCTGGGCAAAGCAACCCCCTTCCCCAAGTTGGTTAGAGAAGTCGTTGCTCTTCAGCGGGGAGATGACTCAAGGGCCCTGCTGCGGCGCCAGCAGGTGATGCGCGACGCTCAGCAAGGTCTAAAGCTTGCAAGGACGAGGCTGGAGCCCTTCGCCATGTTGACTAGGAGAGAAGCGGCTGTATTAACGGCGATGATTGACGGACAACAAGCGGCACAGATCGCTGAAGAATCCTTCGTGTCACTATCGACCATCCGATCTCAGATCCGCTCCATCCTCTCCAAGACGGGAGTGAGTTCCCAGTTGGCGGTGGTTGCGATGGCTCTGAAGGCTGGGTGGATGGAGAATTCCGATTCATAAGAATTGACGATGCAGCTCCTGAACGCTCCCGCCATTATGGATCTCGCACAACCACAAATCTGGGACAGTCCAGATGGGGATATCAAAGGGGAATTCAATGTTTTCAGTGCTTTCAATCCACGCAAAGGGAATTGCAGCTCGTGTGTCACGGTCCGATGAGGGCGCGACCATGGTTGAGTACGGCATCATGATTGCGGCTATCGCTGCCATTC